>DATLJJ010000141.1:0-2268 GCA_035538975.1 Sphingomonas sp.
GAGGTCTCGACTCCCAGCGCCTCGAGCATTTCGGTCGCGAGAATCTCGCGCACGCCGCCCTTGAGTGTCAGCCGGCCGTCGCCGAAGCGGCTGTAGGGCGTCTGGCCCGAACCCTTGGTACCCAGGTCGAGGAGCCGGCCCTTGTCGTCGGTCATCTGCGCAAACAGGAAGCCCCGGCCATCACCGATCTCGGGATTGTACACGCGGAACTGATGGCCGTGATAGCGCAGCGCCAGCGGCTGGGCGAGGCTGCCGGGAAGCGGCTCGAACCGGCCGAAATGCGCGATCCACTCCGCATCGCTCAGCCCGTCCAGCCCCACGCTTTTCGCGGCGCGGTCGTTGCGGAAGCGCAGAACCGTTTGGGGAAATCGTGCCGGCGCGACCGGATCGTAGAAGGCGGACCCGAGCTCGAGGATCGCCTGTTGCGGAGTGAAGGCCATGCGGCGATATGGGGTCCGATGGGCGAGCGGCGCAACTACAGTGATGGCTATTGGTGGTCCAAGGACGGGCTGCGGCTGCATTATCGCGACTATGCGGGTCCCGGCGACAAGCCGCCGATCCTCTGCTTCCCCGGTCTGACGCGCAACGCGCGCGACTATGAAGGGTTCGCCGCACGGCTGGCGGGCCAGTGGCGCGTGCTCTGCGTCGAGTTCCGCGGCCGGGGCGAAAGCGCTTATGCCAAGGACCCGATGACCTATGTCCCGCTGAATTATCTGCAGGACGTGGAGGCGCTGCTCGCCGAGCTGGGCATCGGCCGCTTCGTGGCGGTGGGCACGTCGCTGGGTGGCATCGTCACGATGCTGCTCGCCGCGACCGGCGCCGACCGGCTGGCAGGCGTGGTGCTCAACGACGTCGGGCCCGAGCTCAACCCCGCCGGGCTTGCGCGCATCCGCACCTATGTCGGCAAGCCGGTGTGGTATCCCACCTGGATGCACGCCGCGCGCGGCGTCGCGGAAGGCAATGCAGACGTCTACCCCGGCTACGGAATCGAGGATTGGCTTCGCATGGCCAAGCGCCTCTACCGCGTGAACAGCTCGGGCCGGATCGTGCTCGACTATGACATGAAGATCGCCGAGCCGTTCCGCGTGCCGGGCAACGAGGCGGGCCCCGACATGTGGCCGACGATCGATGCACTGAAGGGGCGCCCCGTGCTGGTGGTGCGTGGTGAGCGCTCGGACATTCTGAGCGCGGACACTGCGGACAGGATGCTCGCGAGGCTGGGCAAGGGTGAACTGGTGACCGTGGCGGGCGTGGGCCATGCTCCGACGCTGGAAGAGCCCGAGGCAGTGGCGGGGATCGATCGGCTGCTCGCCAAAATATAAGCCCTCGTCACCTCAATCCTCCCCCGCCAGGGGAGGCGGCATGCGAAGCATGACGGAGGGGGCGGAAGCACGTCGGGACGTTCTGGCATCCGCCCCCTTCGTCGCCTTCGGCGATACCTCCCCCTGGCGGGGGAGGATTGGTTCGCGGGGATGACTGCCGGAGGACGATCGGCTATCGAGCCCGCCCAACATGTCCATCCACATCCTCCATCTCCATTCCACCTTTGCGCCCGGCGGCAAGGAAGCGCGTGCGGTGCGGCTGATGAATGCGTTCGGTGACCGGGCGCGGCACACGATCGTCTCGGCGATGCCGGACCAGCTTGGCGCGCGCGAGCTGATCGCCAAGGGCATCAAATACGAGATCGCGCAGAACCCGCCGCCGCTCACGGGCAAGCCCTCGGTCAGGCGCTATGAGGAAATCGCGCGGTTCATGCGGCGCTTCGACCTCGTGCTCACCTACAACTGGGGGGCGATCGACGGCGTGATGGCGGCGCGGGTGTTCGGCAAGGGGCTGCCCCCGGTCATCCATCACGAGGACGGGTTCAACCAGGACGAGGCGAAGCGGCTCAACCCGGTGCGCAACATGTATCGCCGCCTCGCGCTGCCCGCCGCCAATGCACTGGTGGTGCCGAGCCACATACTCGAGAAGATCGCGCTCAAGCATTGGCACCAGCCCGCCGCGCGGCTGCGGCGCATCCCCAACGGTGTGGCCACGCCGCTCTACACCGGCCACACCGACCCCCGGCTGATCCCCGCGCTTCAGAAGCGCCGCGAGGGCGAGATATTCATCGGCTGCGTCGCCGGGCTACGCGAGGTCAAGGACCTGCCGATGCTCGTGCGCGCCTGCGGCGGACTCAACACGCGCTTCAAGCTGGTGATCCTGGGCGAGGGGCCCGAGCGGCAGAACATCCTCGATGCGGCCGAAAGCATGGCGATCGAGGATCAG
>DATLJJ010000142.1:0-5765 GCA_035538975.1 Sphingomonas sp.
AAAGCCGGTCGAGCTTCTCGCCCTTCCACTTGACCAGCCGCGCCACGAACGGCGTGCCGTCCTGCTCCAGCTCGGCGGTGATCGACCAATATTCCTGGGCCTTGAAGCCCTCGATCTCGCGCTCGCGCTCGACGATCAGCCGCAGCGCGACCGACTGGACGCGGCCCGCCGACTTGGCGCCGGGCAGCTTGCGCCACAGCACCGGCGAGAGCGTGAAGCCGACCAGATAGTCGAGCGCGCGGCGGGCGCGATAGGCGTCGATCAGATCGGTATCGAGCTCGCGCGGATGCTCCATCGCCTGGAGGATCGCCGGCTTGGTGATCGCGTTGAAGGTGACGCGCTCGACTTCCTTCGGCAGCGCCTTCTTGTTCTTCAGCACTTCCTGGACGTGCCACGAAATCGCCTCGCCCTCGCGATCGGGGTCGGTCGCGAGGATCAGCCGGTCGGCCTTCTTGGCCTCGTCGGCGATCGCCTTGAGCTGCTTCGACTTGTCGGCATAGGTCTCCCACTCCATCGCGAACCCCTCGTCGGGGTCCACCGAGCCGTCGCGCGCAGGCAGGTCGCGGACATGGCCGTAGGAGGCGAGGACGCGATAGTCCTTGCCGAGATACTTCTCGATGGTTTTCGCCTTGGCCGGCGATTCTACGATGACGAGCTGCATGGAGAGATCGGGTTCCTTACGCGTACGCGTATGAGGTTGGGGAGCCGGCGGGCGGCGTCAAGCGCGGGGTGTCCAGTTGACGCATCGATGCGCACGATACAACATATCATATATGGCAGCACCTTTGTCGCGATGGCTCGTGGGTTTGGGATTGATCGCCGCAGGCGCGGTATTTGGTCCGGTGCTGGCCGCTGCGATAACCGCGGCAGCCGCTTCGCCGCAAGAGCGCGCTTCGTCTGCTTTTAATTTGCTGGTCGAGTTCGACGGGCGCGATCGCACCATCCCCATGGCTTCTATTGATGTGATGGGAGACGTGCGGGATTGCGGTCACGATCCTGATGCGCTGTTCACCAAAAAGGATTTGGAGCGCTTTCCATCGCGGAAACCTTGGAAATGGACGCCGCATGCTGGATTCTTCGCGCTTTGGCTGGCGCGCTCCTCGGCATGGCGGATACGGTTACTGGATATCCGCGCCGCGCAGTTGAACGAATCCACGTCGCCCTTTGGTGCGCTTTTTCTGCGCGAATGCATGCGCCAGACACCGTTCGCTTCGTCCTGCCAGGAATACACGCGCAAGCTGTTGGGCAAATTGGCGCCCGCCCACAGCGGCCCGCCGGATGCGGGCAATGCTCTGGATACCTCCGGCGAGACAGGGACGATCTGCACCTATCTTGATGGCGTAGCAGCGCGTAACGGGCGCCCATTATCCGACCGGAAAGAAGCGCACGCGCAATAGGCTTACTTTATCGAAGGCCGAAGCGCGGAACGCCTCGGCTCCAAGGCGGTTCTGGCGACATGCTCGACCACACCGGCATCGTCGTTACCGATCTCGCCAGCGCGCGGAGCTTCTACGACGCGATCGCCGGGGCGCTGGGACTCGCCACCGCGAGCAACGGCCCCGAAAGCTTCCTGTTCGGAAAGAGCGCCGAGGAGCCGATCCCCTATCTGTGGATCGGCACGCTACGCCCGTCCTATTGGGTCGAGGGCTCGCGCGCCGGAATCAACCAGATGCACGTCGCCTTCCGCGCCGACAGCGAGGAAATGGTGCGCGCCTTTCACGCCGCGGGGCTCGCGGCGGGCGGGCGAGACCATGGCGCGCCGGGCCCGCGCGAGGGCGTGCCCGGCTATTATGGCGCTTTTCTGCTCGATCCCGACGGGAACAACGTCGAAGCCTGCTACCGCAGCAACGTCTAGGCGCCGGCCGCCTTCATCTTCGCGCGGATCGCGTCGATGTCGGCGGCGGAGTGGCGTTCGGCCAGGCGATACTCCTCGGGACCCGAACCGCGATTTACCAGCCGGCCGCGCTGCACCGGCTCACGCGCGGCGACTTCCTCGGTCCAGCGGTTGAGGTGCTTGTACTCGGCCGTGTTCAGAAATTCGGCCGCGCCGGCATAGGCGTCTCCGCGCGCCACGCCGCCGTACCAAGGCCAGACCGCCATGTCCGCGATCGTATAGTCGTCGCCCGCCAGATAGCGATTGTTCGCCAGGTGCGTGTCGAGCACATGAAGCTGGCGCTTCGCCTCCATCGCATAGCGATTGATCGCGTACTCGATCTTGATCGGCGCATAGGCGAAGAAATGGCCGAAGCCGCCGCCGAGGAACGGCGCGGAGCCCATCTGCCACATCAGCCAGCTGAGCGTCGCTGCGCGTTTGGCCGGATCGGTGGGCAGGAAAGCGCCGAACTTCTCGGCAAGGTAGATCAGGATCGCACCGCTTTCGAACACGCGGATGTTGGGATCGACCGAATGGTCGACCAGCGCGGGGATCTTCGAGTTCGGGTTGATCTCGACGAAGCCGCTGCCGAACTGGTCGCCCTCGCCGATGTCGATCTTCCAGGCATCATATTCGGCGCCCGAATGGCCGGCGGCGAGCAGCTCCTCGAGCATGATCGTCACCTTCTGCCCGTTGGGCGTTCCGAGCGAATAGAGCTGGATCGGGTGCTTGCCCACCGGGAGCACCTTCTCGTGCGTCGCGCCCGAGACGGGACGGTTGATGTTGGCGAACTGCCCCCCGCTCGGTTGCTCCCATGTCCAGACGCTGGGCGGGACATAGCCGGCAGGCTGATTGTTGGCGGGATCGGGGGCGTCGGCCATGTGAGTATCTCCCTGGAGATGCGGTTGCCGCGCCGATGTAGGAACCGCCCGCCGACTTGCCACGGCCGTAACGATGGTTTTGCTTTAGCCGGCCAAACTCGTTCTGCCGCCGGCGTGTCGCTCGAGTCTTCCGGCCAGCTCCAGCTCGAGCAGCACGGTCTGCACCACCGCGGGTGAGAGGCCCGACTGGCGGATCAATTCGTCCACGCTCACCGGCACCGGGCCGAGCAGCGCCGTCACTGCGCGGCGATCGGAGTCGCCCGGATCTTCGGGCGGCGGGCCGCCGAAGCCGCTGGCGGGCGCACGTACCGCGCGGGGGTCGATCGGCCGGATCGATTCGAGGATGTCCTCGACGCTTTGCACCAGCGTCGCGCCCTCGCGGATCAAAAGGTTGCAGCCCTGCGCGCGAGGGTCGAGCGGGGAGCCGGGCACCGCCATCACCTCTCGCCCCGCCTCCGCGGCGAGGCGCGCCGTGATCAGCGAACCCGATCTGGGCGCCGCCTCGACCACGACCGTGCCGAGCGCGAGGCCCGCGATGATGCGGTTGCGAGCCGGGAAGAAGCGTGCGAGCGGCTCGGTGCCCGGAGGCTGTTCGGCGAGCAGCAGGCCCTCGCGCGCGACGCGCTCCTGCAGCTCGACATTCTCGGGCGGGAAGACGAGGTCGATCCCGCTGGCGATGACGCCGATGGTGCCGCTGCCGATCGACCCGACGTGCACAGCGGTGTCGATGCCGCGCGCAAGGCCGGAGACCACTGTCGCGCCCTCATTGCCCAACCCCAACGCAAGCTGGCGCGCGAAGCGGCAGGCGGCGGCGGAGGCGTTTCGGGCCCCCACCATCGCGACGCAGGGCCGCTGCGCGAGCTCGATCCGACCGCGCAGGATCAGCGCCGGAGGCGCGTTGTCGAGTTCTGCGAGCAGGGGCGGGTAATTCGCGTCGTCCACGAAGAGATAGCGCGCGCCGAGCTTTTCGACCCTGGCGATCTCGCGCCGCACCGCGCCCGGATCGGCGAGCGTGGGTGCCCTGCCCCCGCCACGCGCCGCGAGCATCGGCAGGGCCTCGATTGCCACCTCGGCATTGCCGAAGCGCGCGATGAGCTGGCGCCAGGTGACGGGACCGATATTCGCCGAGCGCAGCAGCCGCAGCCGTGCCTCGCGCGGGTCACTCATGATTCTCGCGCCTCGCGCGGATCAGCCATTCTTGCGTCCGATGTGCGGCTCGGTGCCGCTGAGCAGGCGATCGATGTTGGCGCGGTGCTTCCACAGCACGATCAGCGCGAGCGCAAGGAAGAGCATCACCAGATCGATCCGGCCCCACCACGCCGCGCTCACCGGCGCGCTCACCGCCGCAGTCATTCCCGCGAGCGAGGAGATGCGCAGCGCGGCGAGCAGCCCGAGCCATACCGCGGCATAGACCAGTCCCGAAGGCCAGTGGAGCGCGACCACGACACCCATCAGCGTCGCGACACCCTTGCCGCCGCGGAACCTGAGCCAGACGGGATAGCAATGACCGATGAAAGCCGCACCGCCCGCGAGCAGTTCGTTGCCGGGCAGCAGCCATGCAGCGAGGAGCACCGCCACTGC
Organism: Sphingomonas sp.; assembly: GCA_035538975.1. Classification (GTDB taxonomy): domain Bacteria; phylum Pseudomonadota; class Alphaproteobacteria; order Sphingomonadales; family Sphingomonadaceae; genus Sphingomonas. The sequence continues at coordinate 4,336 of DATLJJ010000142.1, forward strand.
GCCCTTGGCGAGATCGAGCAGCAGGGTCGCCGCCGCCAGCCCTTTGCGGCCGGTGCGCAGCACGTTGGTGGCGCCGATGTTGCCCGAGCCGATCTGGCGCAGGTCGCCCGCGCCGGCCATGCGCGTGAGCAGCACGCCGAAGGGGATCGAACCGAGCAGATAGCCGAGCACGATCGCCGCTGCTGGCTGAACCCAAAGGATTTCACTCGTCACGCCACTACCCCCTGCTTGCGCGCAAGCTAGGGCCTCCGTTAGGCGGGCGCAACAATCCGCATCTATTTGGACTCCGCCCCGCGATGACTGACTCCCGTCCCCTGCTCTTCTTCGATTCCGGCGTGGGCGGACTTTCGGTGCTGGCGCCGACCGTTAGGCTGCTGCCGCAGGCGCCTTTGGTTTATGTCGCCGACAGCGCCGGCTTCCCCTATGGCACGCGAAGCGAGGCGGAAATCGCGGCGCGGGTGCCCGCGCTGCTCGGGCGGCTCGCCGAGCGCTTCGACCCGCGACTTATCGTGATCGCGTGCAACACTGCCTCGACGATCGCGCTCCAGCACGTCCGCGCGGCGCTCGATCTGCCGATCGTCGGCACGGTGCCGGCGATCAAGCCCGCTGCCGAGGCGAGCAGGACGCGCGTGATCGGCGTGCTCGGAACCGAGGCGACGGTGCGCCAGCCCTATGTGGACGACCTCGCAGCGCGCTTCGCGAGCGACTGCACGGTGCTGCGCCACGGATCGGCCGAGCTGGTGGAGATAGCCGAAGCGAAGCTGGCGGGAACTGCGCCCGATCCGGCGCGGTTGCGCTGCGTGCTCGACGGGCTGTTCGCGCAGCCGGGCGGCGAGCGGCTCGACGTGATCGTCAACGCCTGCACGCATTTTCCGCTTCTCGAAACCGAGCTCGCGGCGGCAGCGCCGCATCGAGTGACGTTCGTGGACGGCGGACCGGGGATCGCCCGCCGCGTCGCCTATCTGACCGAGGGCCAACAATGGCCTGCGACGCCGGTGCCCGGACGCGCAGTGTTCACTTCGCTCGATGCCAAAGCGGAAAGGCTCCGCCCGGCGCTCGCGCGCTATGGTTTGGGCAATGTGGAGTCCCTCTGAGCGTGCTCAGGCCTGCAGGACGGGGGGCACAATCTCGCGCAGCTTGGCGGAATAGCGCTCCGCCATCTCGAGGTGGACGCGGCGCGCGATCGTGTCGTCTGCGCGTGCGGCATGCTCGCGCTCCTGGCGTTCACGACGAACGAAATATTCCAGGTCCCGGTTACCCATATCTTCGCTCCGAATACAAGCGGGAGCAACGACGCCCTCAGCTGCGAACATGCTTGTCCAGCGAGTCGTCCGCAGTGTTATCCACATAGCATATTGGATTGCGGAGTCCGAATCGCGCCGGGCGCTTGCGAGGACTTCGGCGGACTTGCGTTGTTTTTACCGCTAACA
>DATLJJ010000143.1:0-2194 GCA_035538975.1 Sphingomonas sp.
GCTGATGGTGGGATTCGGCGTGCTGGGCGTGCTGCTCACCTATCCGATCTTCACTGCGCTGGAGGGCGTGCGGGACCCGTGGCTCGCTTTCCTGCTGATGTTCGGCGCGCTGGTGATCGTCACCGGCTACACCTCGATCAACGCCGTGGTGAAGGCCGAGCTGTTCCCCGCGCACATCCGCACGCTGGGCGTTGCGCTGCCCTATGCGCTCGCCAACGCGCTGTTCGGCGGCACCGCCGAATATGTCGCGCTATGGCTGAAGGATGCGGGCTGGGAGCGGGGCTTTTATTGGTATGTGACGGGCATGATCGGCGTGTCGCTGATCACCTACCTCAAGATGCGCGACACGCAGAAGCACTCGCGGATCGTGGAGGACTGAGGCATTCCGCCTCAGGCGATAATGCCGCCGCCGCGGGTCGCGAGCACGCGGCCGATCGAATCGAACAGCGCGTCCATCGCCACCGGCTTGAACAGCACATCGTCCGCGCCGATCGCAAGGCAACGCTCGCGCAGGTCGATCGCGGTGTCGGCGGTCACGACGATGATCGGCAGCTCGCCCTTCACGTCGCCGCGCGCACGGATCCGGCGGATCGTCTCGAAGCCGTCGGTACCGGGCATGCGCAGATCGACCAGGACCACGTCGAAGGTGTCGGCGTCGATCATCGCCAGCCCCTCCTCCGCCCAGCTCGCCTCGGCCATGGTCGCACCTGCGACGTCGAGCATGTCCTTCACGACCCGGCGGTTCATCGGATCGTCTTCGATGAAAAGCACGTTCATCGCGTGCCGCCGGAGCGGTGGGAGCAGAGATAGGCGACCATATTTTTCATATATAGTGTGCTATCGCGCTAAGCCGCTTGCGAGACAAGCGAGTCTGCGCCGTCCCGAGCCAAATTTTGTTGGGCGGCCGGAACGAAGGCTGCAAGCAACGTCGCGGCAGCGACGGGCTTCCCCAGCACCCGCACGCGTCCATCCCGCTCCAGCCGGTCACGCATTTCCGCGTCGGCGCTCCCCCACAACACCGTCACCTCCGCTTCGGGCGCGGCCGCGGCGAGCCCCTGAAGCGCGGCGAGCGCACCCTCGGCGCTCGCCTCGAGCGTCGCCTGATCGGCGAGCAGGCGCGCCGGCGCGTGAGCGGCGATCATCGCCAGCGATTCGTCCAGCGAAGCGGCAAAGCGCACTTCGCCGTGCGGCTGGAACAGCGTGCGGAGCATACTGCGCGCGATCGGATTGCGCTCGACCACGAGCAGACCGCCCGCGCCTGACGCCGGGCTGCCCGTCTCGTGCGGTGCCTCGGCGCGCGCGAGCGGGAGGTCGACGATGAAGCGGCTCCCCTCGCCTTCGCGGCTCTCCACCGCGATGCTGCCGCCCAGCGCCTCGGCAAGGTTGCGGCAGATGGTGAGGCCCAGGCCCGTGCCCCCGAAGCGGCGCGTGGTGCCCGCATCGACCTGGCGGAAGGATTCGAAGATTTCGCCGAACTTGCTCGCCGGTATGCCGATTCCGCTGTCCTGCACCGTGACGTGGAGCCTCTCTCCCTCCTCCGCGACGACGACGGTGATCGCGCCGCGCTCGGTGAATTTGACTGCGTTGGAGAGCAGGTTGAACACGATCTGCCGCAGGCGTCCGGCGTCGCTCACGATCCAGTGCGGCGCGCGATCGAGGTCGAGCGTGAAGCCGAGTTCTTTGGCGCGCGCCTGCTCTTCCCAGAGCCGCGTCACCTCGCGCATCGTCTCGCGCAGATCCATCGGGGCGGCGTCGACTGTGAGGTTGCCCGTCTCGATCTTGGCGACGTCGAGGATGTCGTCCACGAGACTGCGCATCGTCACGCCCGCGCCATGAACGATGCCGATGCGGTCGCGCACGCGCGGATCGAGGCCGGCATCCGAGAGCATGACCTGCGTCATGCCGAGGATGCCGTTGAGCGGGGTGCGGATCTCGTGGCTCGTCGTCGCGAGGAACTCGGTCTTGGCCTTGAGTGCCTTTTCGAGCGCGACATTGGTGTCCGCCAGCACGACGTTGGCGGCGCGCACCTGGTTGCGGCTGCGGCGGATCGTGACCAGCGCGATCACGAGCAGCACGAGCGCGGCCAGCGCGGCGCTGCCGATGCTGAGAAACAGGGTGCGCTGGAATGCGGCGGTGCGGCGTGCCTCTTCGGCGCGAAGATTGGCGATCTTCGCCTCCTGCTGCGCATAATCGA
>DATLJJ010000144.1:0-3338 GCA_035538975.1 Sphingomonas sp.
CGGGATCGGCATCCGGCTGGTCGACTTCAAGCTCGAGTTCGGCCGCATCTGGGACAATGACTACGCCCGCATCATCCTGGCCGACGAGATCAGCCCCGACGGCTGCCGGCTGTGGGACATGGCCTCGGGCGAAAAGCTCGACAAGGACCGCTTCCGCCGCGACCTGGGCGGCGAAGTCGAGGCCTATCAGGAAGTCGCGCGCAGGCTGGGGCTGTTCCCCGAGGGCGCGGACTCGGCGGTGCTCGACCTCGAGAGCCATCGCAAGCGCCGGGGCAAGTAAGCTCTACCTCGCCGTGGGCTGTTCCGCGGCGAAGGTCCGGGCCCGGTTGCCGCCGGCCTGGGCCGCCTTCCCCATATTCTCATCGTCACGACACTGGGCCCCGGCCTTCGCCGGGGTGTGGCCGCGCGCAAAGCTGCCGCAAAGTAAGCTGCCCGTAGCTTTTGGTTGCGAGACTCATTGCGTCGGGCCATAGGGCCTGCCCATGAAGCTCCGCATCATCGTGACCCTCAAGAACGGCGTGCTCGACCCCCAGGGCAAGGCCATCCAGCACGCGCTCGCCGGACTCGGCTTCGACGGTGTCGAGGACGTGCGCGCCGGCAAGATCTTCGAGCTCGAAGTGGCCGACGGCACGCCCGACGAGGCGATCGACGAGATGTGCCGCAAGTTGCTCGCCAACACGGTGATCGAGAACTACCGGGTGGAAAAGCAGTGAAGAGCGCGGTCATCGTCTTCCCCGGCTCCAATTGCGACCGCGACATCGCGGTGGCGCTCGAGGACGTGACCGGCACCAAGCCGCACATGGTGTGGCACGGCGAGAGCGAGCTCCCCGAGGGACTGGGCGTGATCGCGCTGCCGGGCGGCTTCTCCTACGGCGATTACCTGCGCTGCGGCGCGATCGCGGCGCGCTCACCCGTGGTGCGCGCAGTGGTGGAGGCGGCCGAACGCGGCGTGCCGGTGATCGGCATCTGCAACGGCTTCCAGATCCTGACCGAGACCGGACTGCTCCCCGGCGCGCTGATGCGCAACTCGGGGCTCAACTTCGTGTGCCGCAACGTCGCGCTGACGGTGGACAACAGCCAGTCGATCTTCACCAGCAGCTATGACACGGGCGAGACGATCACCGTCCCCGTGGCGCACCACGACGGCAACTACTTCGCCGATGCCGAGACGCTCGACCGCATCGAGGGCGAAGGCCGCGTCGCGTTCCGCTATGCCGAGGACGTCAACGGATCGGCGCGCAACATCGCGGGCCTGCTCAACAAGGCCGGCAATGTGCTGGGCATGATGCCCCACCCCGAGCGCCGCATCGAGGCCGCGCACGGCGGCATCGACGGGCGGCGCCTGTTCGAAGGTCTGCTCGAAGCGGTGGCCTGACGGCCGTTCGCTCAGTGTAGCCAGCCGGCAGCGCCGGCGGTCTCGCGCGCCGGCGCGCCACGCGGCATCGCCGGAGCACCGATGGTGAACTGCGCCGCCTGGCTGGCGAGTTGCACCACTTCGGCGCTGAGGTGGCGTGCCGCCGCAGAGGTCTGCTCGACCATCGCCGCATTCTGCTGGGTTGCGTGATCCATCGTGCCGATCGCTGCGCTGATCTCGCTCACCGCCGCCGACTGCGCCTGGTTGTCGGCAGCGATCTCGCCCAGCAGCTGGTGCACTTCGCCGACGTCGCCCGAGATATTGGCGAGCGCACCGTCCACTCGCTGGACCATCTCCACCGCCGCGATGATGTCCGCCTGAGTCGCGGTGAGCTGGTCGCGGGCACGCGCGGCTTCCTGCTCCGAGCGCATCGCCAGCGCCGAGACGAGGTCGGCGACCACTGCGAAGCCGCGGCCCGCCTCGCCGGCACGGCCCGCCTCCACAGCCGCGTTCATCGCGAGAACGCGCGTCTGGAAGGCGATCTTGTCGAGCCCCTCGATCACGCTGTCGATGCCCTTGGCGCCATCGGCGACGCGCGCCATCGCCTGCACCGCCTCGTCGGCGACGCCGCGCCCCCCTGACACCGTCGCGATCGCACCGTCGGCGCGTTCGACCGTGCGGCCCGCCGCCTCCGCAGTCGCCCGCAACCGCTGGTCCATCCGGGTGATGGCCGCCGAGGTCTCCTCGAGGCTCGCCGCATTGGCTTCGGTGCGCCGCGCGAGATCCTCGGATGCCTGGGCGATCTCGCCCGATCCGCCGCGGATCGTGGCGGCGCTTTCGGTCACCGCTCCGAGCAGCCCGCGCAGCGACGCGAGCGCAGCGTTGAAGTTGGCGCGCAGCTCCGCATAGCTTCCCGGATATTCCTCGACGATGTCGGCGGTGAGGTCCCCGTCGGCCAGCCGGCGCAGATTGCGGGTCATCCCGCGAACGACTGCGCCATGCTTTTCGGCTTCCTCGTTCTGGCGGATCTGCGCCTGCGCAGCGTCGCGGAAGGCGAACATCGCCTTGGTCATGCGGCCGACGCAGTCCCGAAAATCGGTATGCGCGATCGATGCGTCGAGGTCGCCTGCAGCGAGCGCCTCCATCCGCACCACGGTGGCTACATAGGGAGTCGCGATCGCGTGGCGATACCACGCCCCGAGCACGACCGCGGCGGCGACGGCGGCGAGCCCCACCCATGCTGCGACGGCGGGGGCAAGCAGCAGGGCGAGCGGCGTGAGCGCCGTCAGGGCGGCGAGGGATCCGAACGCGACAAGCAGCTTGAGACGGATGGGCGCGATCGCGGTGAACCAATGCATGCGAAGTCTCTGACTAAGGGTGCTTGCTTCGCATTATAGACCCCGATCAGCGCGCACCCTCCCCTCATCCCGTTGAAATAACATAGATTAATACGAATCCGCACGCGCCTTCAAACGCGTGCGTCGATCCAGCCGCGGATATCCGCCATCACGTCCTCCTTGCCGTAATCGGCGAGCAGATCGTGCGCGTGGCCGTCGTAGAGCTTGAGCGTCTTGTCGGCCGATCCGGCGGTCTCGTAGAAAAACTCGCTGCCCTTGCAGACGGTCGCCTTGTCGGCGGTGCCGTGCATGATGAGCACCGGCAACGTGACGGTCGGGAATTCCTCGCGCAGCCGCTCGTCGGCGCGGACCAGCGCGGCGACCGTGGCGGCGGGCTGGACCTCGTCCTTGATGTATGGATCGGCGTTGAGCGCTGCGACCCACTCCGGATCGCGCGAGAAGTCCTCGTTTTTGAGCCTGAGCACGCCGAGGCGCGGCGCGATGTGGCTCAGGCCCTTGATCGCGGCGAGCGCAAAGCCCGGCGCGGGCACCTGAAAGGCGAAGCTCTCGCAGATGAACCCGTCGATCTCGGCCTGGTGGTCGAGGACATAGGTGGCGGAGGTCACCCCGCCCGCGCTGTGGCCGAG
>DATLJJ010000145.1:0-1898 GCA_035538975.1 Sphingomonas sp.
GCCATCAAGGCAATCAGCGCATTCTGGCGCAGGAAGGTCGACTTACCCGCCATGTTCGGACCGGTCAGCAGCCAGAGCTGACCGGACTTCTGCGCTGGCGCAGGCGACAGATCGCAGGCATTGGCAATGAACGGCTCGCCGTTGCGCTTCAGGGCCTGCTCCACCACCGGATGACGGCCGGCTTCGATGGCGAAGCTGAGCGAGCCATCGACCTCGGGCCGCACATAGTTCTCGTCGACTGCCAGCTTGGCCAGCGAGGTCGCGACGTCGAGCAGCGCAAACCCTTGCGCCGCCGCGCGCAGATCGTCGCTGATCGCGAGCGCCCTGGCGCAGAGCCGCTCGAAGATCTCGAGCTCGAGCCCGAGCGCGCGGTCGCCGGCATTGGCGATCTTGGCCTCGATCTCGCCGAGCTCGGAGGTGGTGAAGCGCACCTGTCCCGCCAGGGTCTGGCGGTGGATGAAGGTGGCGTTCAGCGGCGCCGACATCAGCTTGTCGCCATGCTGGGCGGTGACCTCGACGAAATAGCCGAGCACGTTGTTGTGGCGGATCTTGAGGCCCTTCACGCCGGTGTCGTCGGCGTAGCGCGCCTGCATCGAGGCCACCACCAGGCGCGAGGCGTCGCGCAGGTTGCGCGCCTCATCCAGTGCCGGTTCGTAGCCCTGGCGCACGAAGCCGCCGTCGCGCTTGATCAGCGGCAGCTGCTCGTCGAGTGCGCCGGCGAATTCGGATGCGAGAGCGCGCGACGGCCTCTGCAGCGCCGCCATCACCGCTGCGATCTCCTGCGGCGGTCGATCCAGTTCGGAGAGCCGGGCCAGGACCTGGTCCGCAGCGATGATGCCGTCGCGAATGCCGGCGAGGTCGCGCGGTCCGCCGCGGCCGACCGAGAGCCGGGCCAGCGCGCGCGAAATGTCGGGTGCGCCGCGCAGGATGCTGCGAATGTCCTCGCGCGCGGCGGAATCGGCCACGAAGGCCCTGACCGCGTCGAGCCTCCGCGCGATCGCCGGCGCATCCGTCAGCGGGGCCGCCAGGCGCTGAGCCAGCAGGCGCGAGCCGGCCGAGGTCACCGTGCAGTCGATCGCGTCGAGCAGCGAACCACGGCGCTCGCCGGCGAGGGTCCGCGTCAGCTCGAGATTGGCGCGGGTGGCCGGGTCGATCGCCATGGTCGCGCCCGAGGCTTCGCGCGCGGGCGGCGACAGCGGCGGATGCTTGCCGACCTGGGTACGATCGACGTAGGTGACGGCGGCGGCCGCGGCGGTGGCTTCCAGGCGCGTGAGCTGGGAGAGCCCGTCCATGGTTGCGACGGCGAAGTAGTCGCACAGCCGCTTCTCAGCCGTCGCACCGTCGAAGACGTCGCGGGTCAACGGCGTCACCGCCGGCAGCTCGCGCAACGTCTGGCCGAGCTCGTTGTCGTTGTAGAGCGCGTCGGTGACGATCGCCTCGTTCGGGTTGATGCGCGCCAGCGTCGCCGCAAGCTCGCCGCTGGAGCATTCGGTGACCATGAATTCGGCGGTCGATATGTCGATCCAGGCGAGGCCAAAGCGGTCGCCGCCGGCCGAGGAACGGGCGCGCGCGATCGCCAGCAGATAATTGTTGGCGCGCGCGTCGAGCAGCGTGTCCTCGGTCAGCGTGCCCGGCGTGACCAGCCGCACCACGCCGCGGCGCACGACGCTCTTGTTGCCGCGCGCTTTCGCCGCGGCCGGATCCTCGGTCTGCTCGCAGACGGCGACGCGGTGACCGGCCGAGATCAGGCGGTGCAGATAATCCTCGGAGCGCTCGACCGGCACGCCGCACATCGGAATGTCGGCGCCCTGATGCTTGCCGCGCTTGGTCAATACGATGCCGAGCGTCTTCGAGGCGATCTCGGCGTCCTCGAAGAACAGCTCGTAGAAGTCGCCCAT
>DATLJJ010000146.1:0-3914 GCA_035538975.1 Sphingomonas sp.
CCGCGCGGCTGAACTCGCCGACGAACAGCGAGATCATGACGAGCAGCGCGCCCGCCACCGTGAGCCAGAAGCTCAGGTTGTTGAGATAGGGGAAGGCCACGTCGCGCGCGCCGATCTGCAGCGGCATCACGAAGTTGACGAGGCCGACGACCAGCGGGATCGCCACGAAGAAGATCATGATCGTCCCGTGCGCGGTGAAGATCTGATCATAGTGGTGCGCGGGCAGATAGCCCTGGTTTGCGCCGAACGCGACCGCCTGTTGCGCGCGCATCATGATCGCGTCGGAAAAGCCGCGCAGCAGCATGATGATGCCCAGGATCATGTACATGATCCCGATCTTCTTGTGGTCGACCGAGGTGAGCCACTCGCGCCACAACCAGCCCCAGAGGCGGTATTTGGTCAGGACCGCGAGGATCGCGATGCCGCCCAGCGCCACCACCGCGAAGGTGCCGACGAGGATCGGCTCGTGGAAGGGGAAGGATTCGAGGCTCAGGCGGCCGAAGATCGCCTTGGTGAGGGAATCGTTGGACATGGGGGCTCCGGCGCTCACGCTGCGCTCGCGCGGGGGGCGCCCGGCGCGGCAGGATCGGAATTATGGGACATGTCGGGGGTCTTCTTCGCCTCGGGCGGCTCGAAGGTGCTGGGCCCGGTGCCCTTCTCCTCCCCCTTCTTGAAGATGTGGCCCTCGGGCTTGTGGCCGGCAGGCGGCGGCGCCGCGCGCCCGGCCGGCATTCCGGCGCCGGCATGGGGATCGTGCGGATTGCCGCCCCCGCGGCGCTGATCGTGCTGCATCACGTCGCGCATGCAGGGCGTGCCCGGCCGTACGCAGCGGTTGAAGATGCGGTCGAACAGGTCGCCCTCGACGCCCGAGAAATACATCGCGGGAACGCGCTCGCTCGGCTTCTCGAGCTCGAGATAGCGATTGGTGTCGAGCGCTGGGCCGCTCGCCTTCACGCGCCCGACCCAGGCGTCGAACCCGCCCTGATCGACGCCGTAGAGCTTGAAGCGCATGTCGGAGAAGCCGGCGCCGCTGTAGTTGGCCGACATGCCCTCATAGGCGCCGGGCCGGTTGATCACCGCGTGGAGCGTGCTGCGCATCCCCGGCATGGTGTAGATCATCCCCGCCAGCGTCGGCGCGTAGAAGGTGTTCATCATGTTGGTGGACGTCAGCTCGAACCGCACCTGGCGATCGACCGGCAGCGCCAGCTCGTTGACCGTCGCGATGCCCTGCTCGGGATAGATGAACAGCCACTTCCAGTCGAGCGAGACCACCTGGACGACCAGCGGCTTGGCCTTGGGGTCGATCGCCTTCTCGGCCGAGACGCGGTTGAGCGGGCGGAAGGGATCGAGCAGGTGGGTGCTCCACCAGGTGAGCGCGCCGAGGCAGATGATGATCAGGAGCGGCGCCGACCAGATGACCAGCTCGAGCGCAGTCGAATGGTCGAAATGCGGATCGTAGGTCGCGTCCTTGTTGCTCTGGCGGTAGCGCCAGGCGAACACGACGATCAGAATCAGCACCGGCACGATGATCAGCAGCATCAGCGCCGTCGAGATATAGATGATGTCGCGCTGCTGGAGCGCCACGTCGCCCGCCGGGTTGAGCACCGCCCGGTCGCATGCCGAAAGCAGCGCCGCGAGGGGCAAAAGTGTCAGGATCCGGCGTGCAGTGAGCCTTGGCTTATGTTCGCGCATGGACCTCCGCCTATCCCGGCGCCCACCCGCGCCGACATTGGACATTTTGTCCTATCCCCGCAGCGGCGCTTTTCTGGTGCAACGCGCGTTGTAACGCAATAACATCAAAAAAGGCTGCCGGAGCGAAACACATGAGTGCACCGATCGCCGCGTCCTCGTCGACGCCCCTGGAACGCGACGCCCGACTCGTGAATGCGCGCGATCACCGAATCGCCCCCGGAGAGATCGCCATCGGCGTGATCATCGGCCGAACGAGCGAATTCTTCGACTTCTTCGTCTATGCCAACGCCGCGGCGCTGGTGTTCCCGTCGCTGATCTTCCCGTTCGTCGACCGGCTGACGGGCACGCTCTATTCCTTCGCGATCTTCGCGCTGGCGTTCATCGCGCGCCCCATCGGTTCGGCGATCTTCATGTGGATCGACCGCAATCACGGCAAGGGCGTGAAGCTCACCATCGCGCTGTTCCTGCTCGGCGGGTCGACGATGGCGATGGCGTTCCTGCCAAGCTACGCCGACGTCGGGATAGCTGCCGCCTGGCTGCTCGCGCTGTTCAGGATCGGCCAGGGCGTCGCACTCGGCGGCGCGTGGGACGGGCTGCCATCGCTGCTCTCCCTGAATGCTCCCAAGGACCAGCGCGGCTGGTATGCGATGATTCCCCAGCTCGGCGCGCCGATGGGGCTTATCGTCGCCTCGGGGCTGTTCGCCTTCTTCCTCTATACGCTGAGCCTCGAGGATTTCTTCTCCTGGGGCTGGCGCTATCCTTTCTTCGTCGCCTTCGCGATCAACGTCGTCGCGCTGTTCGCGCGGCTGCGGCTCGTCGCGACGCCCGAGTTCCAGCGGCTGTTCGAGAGCCGCGAGCTCCAGCCGGCGCCGATCGGCGAGACGTTGCGCGAGGAAGGCCGCACCGTGGTGCTCGGTGCCTTCGCACCGCTCGCGAGCTTCGCGCTGTTCCATCTCGTGACGGTGTTCCCGCTCTCCTGGGTCGCGCTCAATACGATCGGAGGCACGACGCGCTTCCTGGTGATCGAGATGATCGGCGCGGCCATCTGCGTGCTGTCGATCCTCGCCTCGGGCGTGATCGCGGACAAGGTCGGCCGGCGTGCGGTGCTCGGCGTCTCGGCGATCCTGATCGGCGCCTACAGCGGCTTTGCGCCCCAGCTGCTCGGCGCGGGCGGGCTCGGCGAGGCCGTGTACATGATCGGCGGCTTCGTGCTGCTGGGCCTGGCGTTCGGTCAGTCCTCGGGAGTGGTCAACAGCAGCTTCTCGAGCGAGCGGCGCTACACCGGCGCGGCGATCACGTCGAACCTCGCCTGGCTGATCGGCGCCGGCTTCGCGCCGCTGGTCGCGCTGTGGCTCGCGAGCACCTTCGGCCTCTGGTCGGTGGGCGCCTATCTGCTCTCGGGCGCAATCTGCACGCTGGCGGCGCTCGCGATCAACAAGGAGTGGGGAGGCCCCGGCCGTCTCTTTTCGGACGAATCCGAGACCACGACAGCACAGGGTTGAGCGGGAGGCGGGCGACCTCGAACGCCGGCGTGATCGCGATCCATTGACCCGCTGAACCGAAGCGGGGCCCGGCGGTTGAGCCTTCTCAGCCGCAGGGGATGCATCGACGTGGCCAATCGGACCCGCGAACCGCTCGAAGCCGACACGCAGGTCGACGCGCCGCCTCCGCCGCCGGGCATACTCAAGCTCGTCGGCGCGGGCGTCGTCACGGGGGCCGCCGACGACGACCCGTCGGCGATCGGCACCTATGCGAGCGCGGGCGCCCGGTTCGGGCTGGGGTTCCTGTGGATCGCGCCCGTACTGCTGCCGATGATGTACGTCGTCGTCTATCTGTCGGCGAAGATCGGGCAGGTGTACGGCAAGGGCCTGTTCGCGTGCATCCGCGAGCAATTCCCGCGCTGGGTGCTCGTGCCGATGGTAGTGCTGGCGTTCACGGGCAACATCATCGAGGCGGCGGCCGACCTCGGAGGCATCGGCGCGGCGCTCAACCTGCTGGTGCCGCTTCCCGTGCCGCTGCTCGTCGTGATCACTGCGGCGCTGATCTACGCGGTCCAGTATGTCGGGTCCTATTCGTTCATCCGGCGCGTCTTCCGCTGGCTCGCGCTGATCCTGTTCGCCTATGTCGCCGCAGCGATCATGGCGCGGCCCGATCCGGTGGAGGTGCTCCGCGCGACCTTTCTCCCGCGCGTGCGGCTCGACGCCGAGTTCCTGTCGCTCGTC
>DATLJJ010000147.1:0-5289 GCA_035538975.1 Sphingomonas sp.
GGAGAGCCTGCCCGAACTCTTCGCGCTTGTCGCAAGGGCCGGGCGGCCCTTCGCCATCTTCCTCGATGATCTCGGATTCGACGCCGCTGCCGACGCCCGCGCGCTGCGGTCGCTGCTTGAGGGCGGAGCCGAGGCGCGGCCGGCCAACGCGCGGCTTGTGGTCACCTCCAACCGCCGCCACCTGATCCCGCGCGACATCGCCGAGCAGTCGAGCGCGATCAATCCGCGCGATTCGGTGGACGACAATCTTGCGCTCGCCGATCGCTTTGGGCTGAGCCTGGGCTTCCACGCGATCGATCAGGATACCTATGTCGACATCGTTCGCGGCTATGCCGAAGCGCATGGGCTGGAATTCGACCCCGCCGAGGCCGTCAACTGGGCGACGCGCCGCGGAAGCCGCTCGGGCCGGGTCGCCTGGCAATATGTGGTCGACCTGGCAGGGCGTAACGGAGTGACGCTGTAGCGCATTCCCGATCCTCCGGCCAAAGGGAGATATTGACTTACCCCAAGGCCTCGACCTGTTCGGCCAGCTCCAGCCAGCGCATCTCGGCCGCGTCCTTTTCGTCGCGCAGCTTCGAGATGCCGTCGCTCAATTTCGCGAATTTGCCCGGGTCGCGCGCGTAGAGGTCGGGATCAGCCAGCGCGGCCTCGTCCTTCGCGATCTGCGCCTCGATTTCCTCGATTCGCTTCGGAAGCAGATCGTAGTCGCGCTGATCCTTGTAGCTGAGCTTGGTGCGCACCTTTGGCGCTTCGATCACCGGCGCTGCCTTGGCAGGAGCCGCCTTCTTCGGCTCCGCACGCGGGCGGCGCTTGGCTTCCCAATCGGCATAACCACCGGCGACAACGTCGACGCTGCCCGATCCGTCGAGCCCCAGCGTCACCGTGACGGTGCGGTCGAGGAAGTCGCGATCGTGGCTGACGATCAGCACCGTGCCTTCATAGTCGGCGATCACTTCCTGGAGCAGATCGAGCGTCTCGAGGTCGAGGTCGTTGGTCGGTTCATCGAGCACGAGCAGATTGCTTCGCCGCGCGAACTCGCGCGCGAGCAGAAGCCGGGAGCGCTCACCGCCCGAGAGCGAACCCACTTTGGCGTCGGCCAGGCCGGGATCGAACAGGAACTCCTTCAGATAGCCATGGACGTGCTTCCTGACGCCCAGAACCTCGATCCAGTCGCCTCCGTCGGCGAGCACGTCGCGCACCGTCTTGTCGGGCGCCATCAGGCTGCGCTGCTGGTCGATGATCACGCCGTCGAGCGTCTTCGCCAGCGTCACGCTGCCCTCGTCGGGCTGGAGCTCGCCGGTGAGCAGCTTGAGCAAGGTGGACTTGCCCGCGCCGTTCGCCCCGACGATGCCGATGCGATCGCCCCGCGTCACGCGGAAGGTCAGGTCCTTGATGATCGCGCGGTCGCCGAACTTCTTGGTGACGTGCTTGGCGTCGATCACCACCTTGGTATTGGTGTCGTCCGCGCTCGTCACCAGCTTCGCGGCGCCCTGCGGCCCCAGCATCGCGGCGCGGGTGGCGCGCATCTCCTTGAGCTTCTCCAGCCGCCCCTGGTTGCGCCGGCGGCGGCCGGTGACGCCGCGCTGCAGCCAATGCTCCTCGATCTTCAGCTTGGCGTCGAGCCGCTGCGCGTTGCGTTCCTCCTCGGCATAGACCTGCTCGGTCCAGGCCTCGAACCCGCCGAAGCCGATTTCCGCCCGCCGGATGGTGCCGCGGTCGAGCCACAGCGTCTGGCGCGTCAGCCGCGTCAGGAAGGTGCGATCGTGGCTGATGACGATGAAGGCGCCGGTGAAGCGATTGAGCCATTCCTCCAGCCATTCGATCGCGGCGAGGTCGAGATGGTTGGTCGGCTCGTCGAGCAGCAGCACGTCGGGGTCCTGCGCCAGCGCGCGCGCGATCGCGGCGCGGCGCCGCTCGCCGCCGCTCGCGGTCTTCGCTTCTCGCGACAGGTCGATACCGAGCTGGTCGGCGATCGCCTCCGCCTCGTGCTGCTGGGGCGCATCGCTGCCCGAGAGGACATAGTCGAGCAATGTCGCGCAGCCCTGCATGCGCGGCTCCTGTTCGAGCATCACCACGCGCGTGCCCGGCACGATCGTGCGGCGCCCCTCGTCCGAATCGATCGCGCCGGCGATCAGCTTCAACAGCGTCGTCTTGCCCGCGCCGTTGCGGCCGATCAGCGCCAGCCGGTCGCGCTCGCCGACATAGATGTCGAGCCCGCGGAACAGCCAGCCGGAGCCCTGGATCAGGCCGAGGTTTTCATAAGCGAGGACGGGAGCAGCCATGGTGCCTTTTGATTCATCTGGAGGGCGCCGTGTCGAACGCGCGCGTCCCGCACCTAGGGGGCTGCCTCCTTGCCCGCAAGTTGCACGCTGCTGACGGCGATGTTCAGGGGCTATTCAATGCCCGATCCCTATGCGATGCCGATGCGAATGCTGGTTCACTCCGTTCTCTGCGCGTGCCTGGCTGCGACCGTGCTTGCCCTGCCGGGCGCTGCGCAGCCGCTGCCCGAGGCTCAGGATTCGGGCCAGGACGCCGCCAGCCAGCGCAGGTTGCGGGGGCAGAACCTGCCGGTGCGCGAGATCGAGCGCCGCGTTGTTCCCCGCATGCCGGGGGCGCAATATCTGGGCTTCGACTATGATCCCGGCACGGACATTTACACGCTCAAATTCCTGCGCAATGGATCGGTGATCTGGGTGGACGTGGACGGCCGCACGGGCCGCATCCTGCGCCGCACGGGCAGCTAGGCGCGAAGACGGCGCCGAATTCGGGGACGAATATGCGACTTTTGATCGTCGAGGACGAGCCCAACCTGGGGCAGCAGCTCAAGAATGCGCTGGAAGGCGCCGGCTATGCGGTCGACCTCGCCACCGATGGCGAGGAGGGGCATTTCCTCGGCTCGACCGAGCAATATGACGCGATCATCCTCGATCTCGGCCTGCCGGAGATCGACGGGCTGACCGTGCTCGACCGCTGGCGCAAGGAAGGCAAGACCACGCCCGTGCTGGTGCTTACCGCGCGCGACAGCTGGTCCGACAAGGTGGCCGGCCTCGACGCGGGTGCCGACGATTATGTGGCGAAACCCTTCCAGACCGAGGAGCTGATCGCCCGCCTGCGCGCGCTGATCCGCCGCGCCTCGGGCAACGCCTCGGCCGAGCTGATTGCGGGCGACATCCGCCTCGACACCCGCTCGGGCAAAGTCACCAAGGCGGGCGAGCCGGTGAAGCTGACCGCGCAGGAATACAAGCTGCTCAGCTATCTGCTCCACCACAAGGGCAAGGTAGTGAGCCGCACCGAGCTGATCGAGCATATCTACGATCAGGACTTCGACCGCGATTCGAATACGATCGAAGTGTTCGTGACGCGCATCCGCAAGAAGCTCGGCGCCGACGTGATCACCACCATCAGGGGCCTGGGCTACAGCCTCGAGGAACCCGCCGGGGCGGCCTGATCCGGTGCGGCTTTTCGGCCTGAAGCTCCCGCGCCTGTGGGGCCGCCGGCCGGAGCCCGCGCCGGCGCTGCCCGACGACATGCGCCCGCGTCCCTATGTGCGCGTCACCGGATCGGTGAGCCGGCGCATGATCCTGATCGCCACCGCCTGGATCATGATCCTGCTTCTGGGCGGCGGCTATTTCCTCGACCGCGTGCTCACCACCGCGATGACGCGCAACTTCGACGACCAGCTCGACTATCTGCTCAATTCGATGATCGTCTCGGCCGAGCTCGGGCCGGGCGGCGAAGTCGTGCTCAACCGCGAGCTCGCCGACCAGCGCTTCCTCGAACCCAATTCGGGCGCCTATTGGCAGATCAGCGGTGAGGGCTTCGAACCCTTTCCTTCACGATCCTTGTGGGACCGGCGGCTCCGCGCCGATCAGGTGCATGACGATCGCGAGCTCCACATCTACGACAGCGACGAATTCCCCGAGGAGCCGCTGCGCATCGCCGAGCGCGATCTGAAGCTGCCGGGATCGCCGGTACGCTGGAAGTTCCAGGTCGCCCAGAGCCGCGCCACGCTCGACGCCTGGATCGCGACGCTCAGGCGCACGCTGGTGCGCAGCTTCGTGCTGCTCGGGCTCGGGCTGATCGTGATGGTCGGCCTCCAGACCTGGTACGGGCTGCTGCCGCTGCGCCGCGTGCGGCTCGAGATCGCACGCCTGCGCGCCGGCCAGTCGAAGCGGATCGAGGATTCGATGCCCGCCGAAGTCGCGCCGATGGTCGAGGAGCTCAACGCGCTGGTCGAGCACAATGACCGTCAGGCCGAGGAGGCGCGCCGCCACGCGGGCAACCTCGCGCACGCGCTCAAGACGCCGCTCAGCGTGATCATGAACGCGGCCGCCGCGGGGCAAGAGGAATTGCCCGGCACCGTAATCCGTGAGGCGCGCACGATGCGCCGCCAGATCGACCACCACCTTGCCCGCGCCCGCGCGGTGGGCCGCCGCGGCAGCGCCCACAGCCGCGCGGAGGTCTGGCCCTCGGTCGAGGCGGTCGAGCGCGCGGTGGCGCGGCTCTATCCCGCGGTGCGGATCGATATCGACGGCGCGAAGGACCTGATCGCGCATATCGAGCGGCAGGATCTCGACGAGATTCTCGGCAACCTGGTCGAGAACGCCGCCAAATACGGCGGGGGCAGCGTGTTCGTCACTGCGCGCGCGCAGGCGGGCTTCGTTGAGATCCTCGTGGAGGACGACGGCCGCGGCATCCCCGAGGCCGACCGCATCCGCATCTTCGACCGCGGCGTGCGGCTCGACAGCGGCAAGCCCGGCACCGGCCTCGGCCTCGCGATCGTCCGCGACGTCGCCGAGATCTATGGTGGCACGGTAAGCCTCGAGGAGAGCGAGGATCTGGGCGGGCTGCTCGTCCGGCTGCGGCTGCCCGCCGCGGGCTAGAGGCTGCGCATCGCCTCTGCCGCGATCGCGAGGCTGCGCTTGCGGGCCTGATGATCGAACATGGCGCTGGTCAACATCAGTTCGTCCGCGCGCGTGCGCTCGATGAACGCTGCAATCTCGCGACGGACTTTCTCCGGTCCGCCCACGGCGGAGGCCGAAAGGACATGGTCGAGCACGGCATTGCCCTGCGCCCCCAGCGTCTCGCGATAGCCGCGGATCGGCGGAGGGAGCTGGATCCCGCGGCCGGTAGTGCGGATGGCGACGAACGCCTGCTGCTGCGACGACGCGAGATACTCCGCCTCGGCGTCATCCTCAGCCGCGAAGACGTTGAAGCCGAGCATCAGCCAGGGTTTTTCGAGTACCGGAGAGGGCCGGAAGTTGCGCCGATAGACCTCCGCTGCCTCGT
>DATLJJ010000148.1:0-1548 GCA_035538975.1 Sphingomonas sp.
TGATCTTCGAGAGCCGTCCCAACGTCGCGGCCGACGCCGGCGTGCTGTGCCTGAAGGCGGGCAATGCCGTGATCCTGCGCGGCGGCTCCGACAGCTTTCGCTCCTGCCGCGCGATCCATGACTGCCTGGTGCAGGGCCTGCGCGAGGCCGGCCTGCCCGAAGCTGCGATCACGCTGGTACCGACGCGCGATCGCGCCGCGGTCGGCATGATGCTGTCCGGCCTCGATGGCGCCATCGACGTCATCGTGCCGCGCGGAGGGAAAAGCCTCGTTGCGCGCGTCGAGCAGGAAGCGCGGGTGCCCGTGTTCGCGCATCTCGAGGGCGTCAACCACGTTTATGTCGACGGCAGCGCCGACCTCGCGATGGCAAAGTCGATCGTGCTCAATGCCAAGATGCGTCGCACCGGCGTCTGCGGCGCGGCCGAGACGCTGCTGGTCGATCGCGCCGCGGCCTGCAAGACCTTGAAGCCGCTGGTCGAGATGCTGCTGGATGCCGGCTGCGAGGTGCGCGGCGACGAGGCCGTGCAGAAGGCCGACGCGCGCGTGAAGCCTGCCAGCGAAGAGGATTGGGACACCGAATATCTCGACGCCATCATCGCGGCGAAGGTGGTGGACGGCGTCGACGGCGCCATCGCGCACATCCAAAATCACGGCTCCCATCACACTGACGCCATCGTGAGCCAGGATGAGGTCGCCGCGAAGAAATTCCTCAGCGAGGTCGATTCCGCGATCGTGCTGCACAACGCTTCGACGCAGTTCGCCGATGGCGGCGAGTTCGGTTTCGGTGCCGAGATCGGCATCGCCACCGGCCGTTTCCACGCCCGCGGTCCGGTCGGCGCCGAGCAGCTGACGAGCTTCAAGTATCGCGTCCACGGCACCGGGCAGACCCGGCCGTAGACGTCGCGAGGCGCGCGCATTGAGCAACACATTCCTCGTGCCGCGTTTCGTGGCGCAAGCGATCCCGCCCCACATGCCGGGCATGCGCATCGGCCTGCTCGGCGGATCGTTCAATCCGCCGCATCAGGCCCATCGCGCCATCAGCCAGTTCGCGCTCAAGCGCCTGCAGCTCGACCGTGTGTGGTGGCTGGTCACACCGGGCAATCCGCTGAAGGAGAACGGCACGCTTCATGAGCTCGGCGCGCGCATGCAAGCCGCGCGTGAGGTCGCGGACGATCCCCGCATCGCGGTGAGCTGTCTCGAATCCGTCATTCGCACGCGCTACACTATCGACACGATCAACACCCTGCGCCGCCGCCTCCCGGCTCTGCGCTTTGTCTGGATCATGGGCGCCGACAATCTCGCTCAATTCCACCGTTGGCAGGACTGGCGGCGCATCGCTGGCCAGGTGCCGATCGCAGTCATCGACCGCCCCCCGCAGAGTTTTCGCGCGCTCGGCTCGCCCGCCGCCCAGGCGCTAGCGCGCTACCGCCTACCCGAAGGCAAGGCAGCACTGCTTGCAGACCGGCCGACGCCGGCCTGGGTGTTCCTGACCGGATTGAAGCTGAACCTCTCCTCGACAGGCCTACGGAACCCGGACGGGAGTTGGAAA
>DATLJJ010000149.1:0-12894 GCA_035538975.1 Sphingomonas sp.
GGCCTTCCTTCTCGTCGACCTGCATCTTCTCGCCGCCGGTGCCCGGTTGCTTGCCGATCGGCAGCTCGATCAGCCCGTCCTCGATATCGGGCACACCCACGACCAGCGCCCAATAGAGCTTCCTGGCGCTGCGGCCCGAGAAATGCTTGGAGAAGAAAGCGGCGGCGCGGGCGGAGCGGGCGAGCAGCAGCGCCCCCGACGTGTCCTTGTCGAGCCGGTGGACGAGCTTCGGCCGTCCCTCCGCCTCGAACTGGAGCGCATCGAGTAGCCCGTCGACATGCTCGGTGGTCTTGGTGCCGCCCTGAGTCGCGAGCCCCGGGGGCTTGTTGAGCACGATCGCCTGCGCATCCTTGTGAATCACCATTTCGCGCGCGAAGGCGGTCTGATCTTCGCTGAGCGGTGGGCGATTGGACTTCGGCTTGGCAGGGCCAGCCGCGGCCTTGGCGGGCTCGGCCGGAGGAACACGGATCGTCTGGCCCTGGGCGATGCGGTCGCCCGGCTCGGCGCGCGCGCCGTCGAGGCGGAGCTGGCCGGTGCGCGCCCAGCGCGAGACGGTGTTGAAGCTGGTGTCGGGCAGGTGCCGCTTGAACCAGCGATCGAGCCGGATGCCGTCGTCGTCGGCGCCGACCACGAACTGGCGGACTTCGCTCCCGCTCATGCGACTGCCCTCGCCATTGCCCTTGCGACCATCAGGCCCAGCGCGAGTGCCGAGATGGCGCCGATCACCGATGCGACCGCATAACCGATCGCGCTTGCCCAGTCGCCGCGCTCGATAAGTACCATCGCGTCGAGCGAGAAGGCGGAAAAGGTGGTGTAGCCACCGAGCAGGCCCACGCCGAGCAACAGCCGCCACTGCTCGCCGCCCTGGCCGAAGCGCGCGAGCACGCCTGCGAGCACTCCCATCGCTAACCCGCCGGTCACGTTGACTACCAGCGTGCCCCAGGGATAGCCCGGACCGAACAGCGCGAGCGTCGCGCGGCCGACGAGGTGGCGCGCGCCGGAACCGAAGGCGCCGCCGAGCATGACGAGAAGCAGAGAAGGCATGGCTTGCCGGTAGCGCGTTATGGGGCCGAGGGGAACCGTGTCGCGACAATGGAAAACCGCCGCTCGAGGCTCTAGCGTCAAACGACCGCCTGGCCGGGCCCCGCCCAATCACTCGGAGCACTGCGATGACGATCACCATCACCGCCTTCGAACGCTCGCCCGATCGCGGCAGGGGGCTGGCGCGCGACATGCGGATACGCTGGGCGCTCGAGGAAGTCGGGCAACCCTATGAGGTTCGCCTGCTCTCGTTCGCGGCGATGAAGGAGCCGGCGCACCGCGCGCTCCATCCCTTCGGGCAGATTCCCACCTATGAGGAGGGCGATCTCGCTATGTTCGAATCGGGCGCGATCGTGCTCCATATTGCAGAGCGTTATGCCGGCCTCCTGCCGCGCGACGCGGATGCCCGGGCACGCGCGATCAACTGGATGTTTGCCGCGCTCAACACCGTGGAGCCGCCGATCGTCGAGCGCTCGATGGCTACGATCTTCGATCGCGACAAAAGCTGGTACGCGGAACGCCTGCCCATGCTCGACGAGCACGTTCGTGGGCGGCTGGACGACCTTTCCACCCGGCTCGGCGGGGCCGAATGGCTCGACGGCGCGTTCAGCGCCGGTGATCTGCTGATGGTGACGGTGCTGCGCCGGCTGGAGAGTTCGGGCATCCTTCCGGAATATCGGAACCTCTCCGCCTACATCGCCCGCGCCGAGGCTCGGCCGGCCTACAAGCGTGCGTTCGCCGATCAGCTGGCGGTTTTCACGGCGAGCGCTTCGGCGGGCTAATCCGGCTCCGCCTAACTGCCGTTGTTGGCGATGAGGTCCACGTCGGTGCCGCCATCCGCGCGTGCGGCGAGGAAGATCACATAGGCGCCGTCGTCGCGCTTGCGCGTACCGCCCAGGATATGCGTCTCCTCCTCGTTCCGATGCTCGACGCTGTACCCGCCGCGGACCGCCCGCGTGTAATACCAGTCGATCATCGTGCCGATCGGTTGGGGCGCGGAGAAGCTGACGACGCGCAGCGCGCAGCCATTGTCCTGCGAGCCCCCGGCTTCGGTGACACGGGCTTGGGGGAAGAGCGGCAAGTCGGCGGGAAGGCGCTGCGCCCAAGCCACCGAATATTGGAGCGTTCCCGCGCAGGCAGCAGTCCGCGGACCGCTCTGGCGCGCCGCCAGGCCGCCGAGCGTCACGGCATTGCGCCCGCCGCCGTTGCCGACAGGCGAAGGGTCGGGGGCATGCAGTAGCTTGCCGAGCTCGACCTTGCCGGTGTTGGCGGCAACCGTCTCGGGGGGCAGCGCGCCCGAATAGGGCTGGGCGGCCGGGCGGATCGCATCGCTGTTCGCGCGGATGCCCAGCGCAGGATCGACCATGATCGGGTCATGGAGCGCGCTCGCGATAACGGGATCGACGGCGTTGCCAAGCTCGTCGTCGCTCAGCTGCGCGTCGGCGCCCGCCCCGCACCCCGCGAGAGCGAGCGGCAAAAAGACGAACAGGAAGAAGCCGAGGCTGCGGAGCATCGCGCCACCGTGGCAGGGCACGGTTAAGGAAGCGTTGGACCGCGCGGAACGCGTCCGAGCGGCGCCGCGTTGCGACGGCAGGACCTGTTACTGTTTTATGTTGTCAACACACCCATGAGGCGTCATGGTGCGCGAATGCTGAACCTCGTATCGATCCTGATCGGCTTGTTCGCGCTGCTGGTGGCGCTCGTCGGAGTTATCCCGATCCCCTTCGTGCCGCTGGTCAACTGGATCGCCTTTCCGATCGCGCTGATCGGAGCCGCGGTGGGCGTGGTTTCGCGCCACACTTCGGGGCGAAATCTCAATATCCTCGTGATGGTGATCAGCGGGCTGCGGCTGTTCCTCACCGGCGGTCTGATCTAGGAACAGTGCAAAGGGCCCGGCGATCGCTCGCCGGACCCTCCTCGCCTGCGTGGGCGACTGCCTTAGCGGCAGCGTACCTGGCCGCGATCGATCGCGGCGCCGAGCGAGGCGCCAGCGGCGGCGCCGAGCAGCGTCCCCAAAGTGTCCGAACGGCCATAGGACAGCGAATTGCCGAGCAGCGCGCCCACGCCTGCGCCAAGGAGCAGGCCGGTGGTGCCATCGGTACGGCGACAATAATAGCGACCGTTGCGACCACGATAGACGCGGTCGTTCCGCGACAGGCGGCGCTCGCGATAGAAGCGGCCGTCGCGGTAATAATCATCGGCGAAATAAGTCCGCTGGCCTCGCGGCAGCCGGTTATAATCGTAGTTGCGATAGCGGCGCCAATCGCGGGCGCCGCGCCGTTGCTGCGCGGGTGCCGCATTGGCTGCGGCTGACATTGCTGGCGCGGCGGAGGCGGCCGTTACCGGCACGGCGGGAATTGCCACCGCGGCGAGGGTGGCAGCCAGAAGAATTCGCATCGGTCATGCTCCTGTGATGACAGGTGCAATCCTAACGTGCCGTGCAGACCGGCGGTTGCCTGAACCGGAAACTACACCCGGTTCATCTGCCCGCAACCTGGCAGACGGCGTCAGATCCGCTTCGATCCCGGATAGGCAAAGAGCAGGTCGCTGCCCGCCTCGGCGTGCAGCTCGGCCTCGCCCGCTACGGTGAGGCAATCGCCTGCGCGAAAGGGCACGCCACTCACTACGCCTTCGCCCGCAACCGGCACCAGCCAGCCGGTCACGCCTTCGGGAAGCACGAACTTGCGGTGTCCGCCTTCCCAGCGCTCGAGCACGAACTTGGGGCCCTCGACCAGGATGGTGCGATCGTCAGCGACCTTTCCCGGCATAGGATGCGGGACATAGGGGACAGGATCCGACACGGCGATCCCGTCGTCCAGATGCAGCTCGCGCGGGCGGCCATAGTCATAGAGGCGGTATGTGGTCTCGCTGTTCTGCTGGACTTCGATCAGCGTGATCCCGGCGCCGATCGCATGGACCGTGCCCGAAGCCGAATAGAAGAAGTCGCCGGCCTTCACCGGCTTCCAGTCGAGCAGGTCGACGATCGAGCCGTCGAGCGCGGCCGCACGCAGCGCTTCGCGGTCGACCGGTGCCCTGGTGCCCAGCGCGATCGTCGAATCGGGCTCGGCGTCGAGGATCACCCAGCATTCGTCCTTGCCGCGCGGCAGTCCGCGGGCGTGCGCCTGCTCGTCGTCGGGGTGAACCTGAACCGAGAGCTTCTCGGAGGTGAACAGATATTTGATCAGCAAATCGGGCTCGGCATTGCCTGGCGTCTGGAACCAGATCTCGCCCACCGGATCGCCGTCGGGTGCCGGATCGGGGAAGCCCGGCCACAGCTTGTGGCGTCCCCAGGGCTTTTCGACGCGATGGGTGGCAAGAAGCGTTGCAGTCACTTGTTCCTCCGGCAGATCGGCTGTCGAACGGCCAACGACCTAGGTAGCATCCCGATCCGCCGCAATGGTGCCGCGAAAAGGATTGTTTGCGGCCATCGGGGTCGGCTAAGACGTCCGCCCATGCGTATTCCCCTGCCCCGCACGCTCGCCCTTGCGCTCGTCCCCGTGCTCGCCCTTTCCGTCGCCGGCTGCGCCAAGCGCGGCGGCAGCAACGACCTGCCCTATGTCGCGCGCGACGTGGGCACGCTCTATACCGCGGCCAAGGACCGGCTCGACCGGCACCAGTACAAGCTGGCCGCGGCGCTGTTCGACGAAGTCGAGCGTCAGCACCCTTATTCGGTCTGGGCGCGCCGCGCGCAGCTGATGAGCGCCTTCAGCTATTATCTGAACGGCGACTACACCGAATCGATCGCGTCGGCGCAGCGCTTCCTGGCGGTGCACCCGGGCAACCGCGACGCGCCCTATGCCTATTATCTGATCGGTCTCAGCTATTATGAGCAGATCGCCGACGTCACGCGCGACCAGAAGATCACCCAGCAGGCGCTCGATTCGCTGGGCGAGCTCACGCGCCGCTATCCGAACAGCCGCTATGCCGCCGACGCGCGGCTGAAGATCGACCTGGTCCGCGACCATCTGGCGGGCAAGGAGATGGAGATCGGCCGATTCTACCAGACGCGCGGCCAATGGCTCGCCGCCGCAGGTCGATTCCGCAGCGTCGTCGACCAGTATCAGACCACCACGCATGCACCCGAGGCGCTGCTGCGGCTGACCGAGACCTATCTGGCGCTCGGCCTGCCGACTGAGGCGAACAAGTCCGCGGCGGTGCTCGGTGCCAACTATCCCGGCACCGACTGGTACAAGCGCGCATATGAGCTGATGCAGGATAACCGCGACAAGCTCGCCAAGGCCCAGGTTCCGGCGGGCTGAGGAAAGGGAGCCGATGCGTGCGGCTTCCGTTCTTCATACGTTCCTGCAATAAGGGAAGCGCATGCTGACTGCGCTTTCCATTCGCGACGTGGTGCTGATCGAGGCGCTGGACCTCGAGTTCGGCCAGGGCCTCGGCGTGCTGACCGGCGAGACCGGGGCAGGCAAATCGATCCTGCTCGATGCGCTGGGACTGGCGCTCGGCGCGCGCGCGGAGACCGGGCTGGTGCGCCAGGGGGCGGCGCAGGCAATGGTCACCGCCAGCTTCGAGCCGCCCGCACCCGGCAGCGGCATCGCGAACCTGATGGTGCAGAACGGGCTCGACCTCGAGCCCGGCGAGCCGCTGCTGATTCGTCGCATCGTCAAGTCGGACGGGGGGAGCCGGGCGTTCCTCAACGACCAGCCGGCGTCTGCGGGACTGCTGCGCGAGTTGGCGCCGCACCTCGTCGAAATCCACGGGCAGCACGACGATCGGGGCCTGCTCAATCCGCGCGGGCATCGCGCGCTGCTCGACGCCTTCGGCAAGCTCGATGCGGGCCCGGTAGCGGTCGCGCACCGTGCGTGGCGGGAGGCGGAAGATGCCCTCGCGGTGGCGCGTGCCGAGCAGCACGAGGCCGAACGCGATCGCGAATGGCTGGAGCATGCCGTCACCGAACTGCGCGCGCTGGCGCCGGAGGAAGGTGAAGAGGAGCGGCTCGCCGAGCGACGCGCGGCGATGCAGCGCGGTGAGAAGATCGCGGGCGAGCTTCAGGCGATCGCCGAGTTGCTCGACGGATCCGAAGGCGGGCTGAGTCGGCTGCGTCAGGCCGCGCGCATCCTCGAACGGATCGCCGGCGACCACGAGGCACTGGCGGAGGCGCTGGCGGCGATCGATCGCGCGATCATCGAAAGCGGGACGGCGCAGGACCGGGTCGATGTCGCGGCCGAGGCGCTGGCCTTCGACCCCGCGGCGCTGGAGACCGACGAGGCGCGGCTGTTCGAGCTGCGCGGAGTCGCACGCAAGCATCGCGTGCAGCCTGACGAATTGCCGGCGCTGCTCGACGAACTCGGCGGGCGCCTCGAACGCGTCGAGAGCGGCGGGGCGGGAATCGCGCGGCTGGAGCATGCGGTAGAGGAAGCGCATCGCGCCTATCACGGGGCTGCGCGCGCGCTGTCCGGCGCACGCAGTGCCGCCGCGGCGCGGCTCGATGCGGCGGTCGAGACCGAACTCAAGCCGCTCAAGCTCGATGCGGCGCGGTTCCGCACCACCGTCGAACCGCTCGATCAGGGGCAATGGTCGGCGTACGGAATGGACCGGGTCGAGTTCCAGGTCTCGACCAATCCGGGGGCGCCCTTCGCGCCGCTGATCAAGATCGCCTCGGGCGGCGAGCTTTCGCGTTTCATCCTCGCGCTCAAGGTGGCGCTGGCCGAGGAAGGCGGCGCGCGCACGCTCATCTTCGACGAAATCGATCGCGGTGTCGGCGGCGCGGTGGCGAGTGCGATCGGCGAGCGGCTCGCCCGCCTCGCGGGGGACGCGCAACTGCTGGTGGTGACGCACAGCCCGCAGGTGGCGGCGCGGGGCAGCCGGCACCTGCTGATCGCCAAGAGCCACGATGGCCTGGTCACGCGCACGGGCGTGACGCCGCTCGACTCCGACCAGCGCCGGGAGGAGATCGCCCGGATGCTCTCGGGCGCCGAGATCACGCCGGAGGCGCGCGCGCAGGCCGAGCGGCTGCTGGCGGCCTAAAATCCGGGTGAAGCTGAACGGTCGTTTCGCATCTGCGACAAATCGCGACAGAAAACGCCGAACCGCGACACATATCGGCGACAGCCGGGTTTCATACCGTCCCTCGACCGCAGCCGCGGTCCAGTTTTGAAGAGGAGTGTCGTATGAAGAAGCTCACCCTGCTCGTCGCCGGTCTCGGCATCGCTGCCGCCGCGGTCCCCGTCACTGCCGCCAGCGCCGCCCCAGCCCCCTTCGGGGCTGCGCGCTATCAGGGCGGCTGGCAGAACATCAACGCTCGCCAGGCACAGCTCGAGGCGCGTATCAACCAGGGCGTTCGCTCCGGTGCGCTCAGCCGCAACGAAGCCGCGCGGCTCCGCAACGAGTTCCGCTCGCTGGAGCGGCTCGAGGCCCAGTATCGCCGCTCGCGCCCCGGCCTGACGATGGCCGAGCGCCGTGATCTCGATCGCCGCTTCGATGCGCTGTCGGCGCGAATCCGGGTCCAGAAGCACGACCGCAACCACCGCCGCTACTAAGGCGTACCGGTCCTCGAGCGGACCAGGACGGGCTCCGCCTTCGGGCGGGGCCCGTCTCGCATGCGCTCAGCGCAGCGGCTTGCCGCTGTCCTTCCATTTATCGAGGATCTGCGAATCGGGGTCGTAGGCGGCGGCATAGGCCGCGGTGGGCGTGCCGCTTTCGGAATAAGCCGGGCGCACCGCCTCCACAGGGGTGGGGGGCTCGGACGTCGGTGAAGGCGCGGCGACCGGCGGCATTGCGGGGATTGCCGCGGCGGCCACGCGCGGACCGGGCACGGGCTCGTTGCCGTGATACGCTTGCGCGAATGCTGCGGCCGTGCCCCAGCCGCCCTTCCAGCGGTGGAAGAAATGCGCACCGAACACGCCGGTCATCACCAGGCTGCGGTTCCACGACGGTGTGACGGCATAGGTGTGATAGTGCGTCGCGAGCCCCACCGGCGCGAAGACGCTACCGGCCAGTGCCGCCGCAGCGACGCGGCGCGCGCGATCCCAGGCAGCGCGGGACGGTGCCCGCGCCATTGCGCCGTCGCAGGCGAAGCTGAACTGGCAGCCGCGCTTCTCCGATCCCTGGAACACCACGCCGCACACCGTCGCCGGAAAGGCCGGGTGGCGGACGCGGTTGAGCACCACCTGCGCGACCGCGCGCTGGCCGTCATCGGGTTCGTTCGCGGCTTCGTAATAGATCGCCGTGGTGAGGCACTGGAGCGCGCGGGCCTGATCCAGCGGCGTACCGACGAGATGGAAGGGTGTCGCGGGTCGGATCGAAGCGTCGAACGGGGTCGTGGCAGGCGCGGGCATGTC
The DNA here is from genome assembly GCA_035538975.1 of Sphingomonas sp. Lineage (GTDB taxonomy): Bacteria > Pseudomonadota > Alphaproteobacteria > Sphingomonadales > Sphingomonadaceae > Sphingomonas. The sequence goes on from DATLJJ010000149.1 coordinate 8,337, forward strand.
AGGCAGCGCGGCGGTGCCCGTCGCCCCTGCGGCAGGTGCTGCCTCGTCGGGAACGGCGGTGTAATAGGCTGCGCCGGGGAAATGGTCCTCGGCCTCGTAGCCAGTGGTGCGCGGTGTCGGCGCAACTGCAGGCTGTGGGCCGAGCGCCTGTGCCGAAAAACCCGCGCCGGCGAGCGAGGCGAGCGCCGCGGCGGTCAGCCCCCGTGCCTGCATTCGCGTGAACCGACGCCAGAACAATGCCGCCCCCAACCCCCTGGAAGGCAGCCTATATATCCCAACCGAAGCGCCGCCGCGCCCCCCGATTCCACGCCGTCCCTCTGCGGAACGGAAGATGGTTAATTCAACCTTTGGCCGCGTAGCGTGCGCGGAAATCGTCGGCGAAGGTCTTCAGCCGTCCCTCGCCGATCGCCGCGCGCAGGTCCGCCATCAGCCGCTGGTAGAACCAGATGTTGTGCTCGGTCATCAGCATCGCGCCGAGGATCTCGCCCGCGCGGACGAGATGATGGAGATAGGCGCGGCTCCAGCCGGTGCAGGTCGGGCAGGCGCATTCGGGGTCGAGCGGCCCCTGGTCCTCGGCATGCTTCGCGTTGCGGATATTGACCGGGCCCGTCCGCGTGAACGCCTGGCCGGTGCGACCCGAGCGCGTGGGGAGCACGCAGTCGAACATGTCGACTCCGCGTTCGACCGCTCCCACGATGTCGTCGGGTTTGCCCACGCCCATCAGATAGCGCGGTTTGGCCGCGTCGAGTTGGCCGGGGGCGTAGTCGAGCACGCCGAACATCGCCTCCTGGCCTTCGCCCACTGCGAGCCCGCCGATGGCATAGCCGTCGAAGTCGATGTCGAGCAGCGCGTCGGCCGAGGCCTTCCGGAGCCCCTCGTCGAGCGCGCCCTGCTGGATGCCGAATAGCGCTGCCCGCCCGGCATGCTCGCCGCCGGCATCGAAGCCCTCGCGGCTGCGCTTTGCCCAGCGCATCGAGCGCTCCATCGCCGCGGCCTGCACTTCGCGCGTCGAGGTAGTCGGCACCAGTTCGTCGAACGCCATGACGATGTCCGAGCCGAGCAGCCGCTGGATCTCCATCGATCGCTCGGGGCTGAGCATGTGGCGCGTGCCGTCGAGGTGCGACTTGAAGACGATGCCTTCCTCGCTGCGCTTGGTGAGCTCGGACAGGCTCATCACCTGATAGCCGCCCGAATCGGTGAGGATTGGCCGATCCCACCCCATGAACCTGTGCAGCCCGCCCAGCCGGTGGACGCGTTCGGCGCCCGGGCGGAGCATCAGGTGATAGGTGTTGCCCAGGATGATGTCGGCGCCGGCCGCGCGCACCTCGGCGGGCTTCATCGCCTTGACGGTGGCGGCGGTGCCCACGGGCATGAAGGCGGGCGTGCGAATTTCGCCGCGCTGCATCGCGATGGTGCCGAGCCGGGCCTTGCCGTCAGTGGCGTGGATGGTGAACTGGAAACGAGGGGCTGACGTTGACATGGGGCATTGCCCTTGCAGCTTCGCGGGCGAGGAGTCGAGGGATGGCGGACGAACGGACCGAAGCGCTGCGCGAGATGGCGACGCACCGGGGCTTGCGGCTGGTCTCTTCGCGGAGGCGCAAGCCGGGCGGAGATTTCGGCATGTACGGGCTCAAGGAACCCGACGGAACGCCGGTGTTCGGCATGGAGGGCAAGAAGCTCACTGCCTCGGCGGAGGAAGTCGAGGCCTATCTGCGCGACGCGACACGCGCGACCTGGGGCAAATCGGCGGGATCGGTGAAGGCACGGCCCCGGCGCAAGGTTAAGTCCGCACCGTCGCCGAGGCCAAAGCCGCGGCCGAAGCTCAAGGTGGAGAACCTGCTCAAGCAGCTTCCCGCGGCCAAGCGCGCCGAAGCCTTTAACGAGCTGCTCGCCCGGCCCGGTGTGCGGATCGAGCGGATCGTCTCGCGCGGGCAATCGACGCCCGAGGATGCGCCGATGGTGCAGGACAGCGACGAATGGGTGGTGCTGCTCGAAGGGGCAGCCGGCATCCGCGTCGAGGATTCGCGGGAGGCGGTGCTTGGCCCCGGCGACCATCTGTGGATCGCGCGTGGTCAGAAGCATTGGGTGACATGGACCGCGAAGGACCGTCCGAGTGTTTGGCTGGCGGTGCATCTCGATTGAGGAGCTTCTGGATGGCGGCCGAACCCACCAATCCCGGCGACGAGGCAGAACCCGGGACGCCCGGCACGGGCGAGAACCTCTGCCCCCGCTGCGGCGGATCGGGAAGACTAGACGGGGGCGAATGTCCCGAGTGCGGCGGCACTGGCAAGGTTATCGAGGGCATTGGCGGCGGCTGAGCCGCGCGATCGCCTAGGCTTCGAGGTTGTTCTTGCGCAGGAGCCACTGTCCCCATCGGAACGCGCCGAAACCCAGCGCAAAGGGGATGCCGCCGACGAGCAGTGGCAGCATCAGCAGCGACGGTTCGCGCAGGGCGTCGCCAAATCCCATCGCGACCACGGCCAGCGAGCACAGTCCGCTGCACGTCATGACCAGAAGTCCCACTGCCAGGAGAATCCCGCCGAAAAGCTGCTTCATCGCAACCCCCTTGCCCGTTCGAGAACCGGTGCCCCCTCTGCGCCGGGCCGATAGAAGCTGTTGTAGGTATCGAAGGGGATGATCTGCCCCTCGGGCGTCACGAAGTGCACGCAGCTCCGCTTCACCGTCGCGATGTCGAAATTGTAGCGATCGAGGAACTGGAGGATTACGACGCGGAAGCTGTTTGCATAGCCCAGCTCCTCGGGCACCATCGCGTGCGGCAGGCAGCACAGAACCTCGGCCAGCTTCCCCTCGGTATTGCATTGCGAGGTGGCGAGGCTGAGCAGCCCCACCACCGCCTCGCGCAACGCCGGATAGGCTTCGTAGCTGATCGTGTTCGGCCCCTGCAGGATCAGCTCGCGCGGCAGCAGCGAGGTGATGGGAGTGACGCTGCGGCCGTCGCGCAGCCCGTATCCGATGCAGATCTGGTCCGGGTTGCAGGGCAGGGGGATCATGTCCTCCAGCCCGAACACGCCCGCCTTCGCCACTTCGCGACGGATCTGCGTGGTGAGGATGCGATTGACCTTCGCGTCGAACCCTTGATTGCGTCCGGCGTCCTGCACGGGCTGGAAGGTGACACCGCGAACGCAGTGCCAGTCGAGCGCATGATCGACGATGGCCGCAACCTCATGGTCGTTCACGCCGCGCTTCACCACTGCGACCAGCGTGGTGGAGAGGTCGACGCGCTCGAGCGCCTCAAGTGCCGCCCGACGGATGCGTGAAAGGCGCGCGCCGCGAAGGTTCACCAGCGCGTCGTCGTCGAGGCTGTCGAACTGGAGATAGACTTCGAGGCGGGGCGCATAGGTGGCGAGCCGCTCGACGAAGGCCGGATCCTGCGCGATCCGCACACCGTTGGTGTTGATCATGACATGCCGGATCGGCCGGCGCTTCACTGCGTCCAGGATTTCGAAGAACTGCGGGTGCAACGTCGGCTCGCCGCCGGAGAGCTGTACCAGATCGGGCTCGCCCTCGCTTCCGACGAGTGCGTCGAGCATCGCCTCGATGGTCTCTAAGGGCAGATGGCCGCCGTGCATGTCCTCGGCATCGGCGAAGCACACTGGGCAGGCGAGATTGCAGGCCGAGTTTATTTCAACGATCGCCAGGCAGCTGTGCTGCTCATGGTCGGGGCACAGGCCGCAATCGAACGGGCATCCCGCTTCGGTCCGCGTCTGGGTGCGCAAGGGGCGGTCGCCCGGCTTGAGCCAGTCCTTCTGCGAGCGCCAATAGGCGAGGTCGTCGCTGATCAGTGTCCTCTGCACACCGTGTGCGCGGCAGCGCTTGAGATAGAAGACACACCCGTCCTCGATAATGACCTTTGCAGGAACGAGCTCCAGGCAGGTCTCGCACAGGCTTGTCGTCTGCCCGTGGAAGATATAGGGCGCAGCCTTACGCTCGGGCGACAGCGGCGGGGAGGTGGTCGCGAGCGATCCAGAGGAGGGCATAGGCGCTGAGTCCGATCATCACGAAGTGGAACAGATTGAACGGGCCGATCAGCGGTGGATAGGGCTTGAGGAATTCCCAGGCAAATCGCTGGACCGCATAGGTGAGAACGAAGACATGGAAGCCGTGGCGCACCGCCCAGGCGCGCTGCTTGGTCAGCGCACGCCAATAGACGGCCAGGAAAACGGCGATCGCGAGCGATTCATAGATCTGAACCGGATGGCGCGAAATGCCGTCCCCCAGCTCCACTCCCCACGGCAGGCTGGTCGGAATGCCATAGGTCTGATCGTTCGGGCCTGCGAACAGACACCCCCAGCGCCCGACGACGATCCCGAGCGACAGCGGAATTACGAAGGCGCCGCCGGTCGATCCGCGCACGCCGCGGAGCCATTTCCACAGCTCGACCGCGACGATCGCCCCCGCTAGCGCGCCAGCGACCGAGTGCGACAACATCGGGCGAGTGTCACGAAGCGTGTTGAGCGAGCCCAGCAGCCAGGCCCCCGCTGCGGCGCCCGCTCCCAGGCTCAGGAAATAGCCGGGAGCGGTCTGGCGAGCCAAGCCT
>DATLJJ010000150.1:0-7721 GCA_035538975.1 Sphingomonas sp.
GCGATATTGCTGGCGGACGAGGTCGTCGGCGAAATCGGCGCTGAAGGGCACCAAAGGCGCGGTCTGACGCCACACCTGCTCGATGCGCTCGCGGATCTCGGCGGGCCTCACCCCGGCGTAGCGTACCGCGATCTGCGCGAAGCCGACACGCTGCATGACGTAAACCGTCGGCTGGATCGGCTCGCGCAACGAGCGGAAGCGAGCGTCGGAGACCACACCGACGATCGTGCTGGGAACGAGACCGACCTCGGGGAGGCTCACCTCTCCCTGCATCGTCTTGCCGATCGCCTCCTGCAGCGAACGGAAGCCCAGCCGCCGCGCCGCGGATTCGGAGATCACAACGTTGATTCCGCGCGCGGCAAGCGCTCGCTCCGCTTCGATCTGGACCGGAAAGGGCGTGGTCGCATCATCCCTGCCCTGCGAATCCTGAAAGAAGCGCCCGGCGAGCAGCCGCATCCCCATCGCCTCGAAGAAGTCCGTCTCGACGCCATAGAGGCCCAGCGAAACCGAGCTGGTCGCGCCGGGCAGGAAGAAGTCCGCTGCCTGGTTGCCGTTGGGCGAAACCGCGATCTGCGTACGCGCAGCCGCCTGCACGCCCGGCACTCGACGGATACGCTCGACGAGCTGCTGCGACTGTTCCTGCGAGACGCCGCGGAAGTCGAGGTTGGCGACCTGGAGCAGTCCCTCGCGCTGATAGCCGGCGTCGAGGGTCCGGGCGAAGCGCGTCTGGCTGTAGATCACCGCGGTGCAGACGATCAGCCCGATCGAGATTGCGAATTGCGCGACGACCAGGACGTTGCGCAGACGGCCCGATCCGGCGGCGTCAGCGCTCGACTTGTTGGCCTTGAGGATCTTCGCGGGCTGGAACCGCGAGAGGTAGAAAGCCGGATAGAGTCCGCCGGCGGCGCCGACGACCAGCACGAGCACGACCGCGGGGATCCAGATGCTTCCCGGGCCCCAATAGTGCATCACGATATCGGCTTCGAGGAAGCCATTGAACAGCGGCAGCAGCAGCTCGACCAGCGCGAGCGCCATCAGCATCGCCATCAGCGTGAGCAGGATCGATTCCGCCAGGAACTGAGTGATCAACTGCGCGCGCGACGCACCGAGCACTTTGCGCAACGCCACTTCGCGGGCGCGCTGCGAAGCGCGGGCGGTAGCCAGATTGGTGAAGTTGATCGAGGCCATGCCGAGCACGAGCAGCGCGATCACGGCGAAGGTGGTCACGGTCCCTGCATCGTTGCCCGGCGTGAGCGGATACATCTGCGCCTTGCCGAGGTGGACGTCGCGGATATTGACCAGGCCGAAGTCCATGTCGTCGCCCGGATTGCTGCGCTCGCCGTTGGTGACTTCGTCAGGGATGTTGCGCTTTTCCCAAGTGGCGAATTGCGAGGTGATCTGCGCCGGATCGGCGCCCTTGCGCAGCTTGACGAAGTTCCAGCCCTGCTGGCTGTTGAAGCGCGTCACCTGCTGCATGCGATCGGCGAATTGCGTGCCAAGGTCGAAGCGCGCCACCATGTCGGCAGAGATGCTGCTGTTCTTCGGAATGTCCCTGAAAACCGCAGTGACGCGATAATCCACGTCGCCGGTGTTATCGACGATGGTGAAGGTCTTGCCGAGCGGATCGACGTCGCCGAAGCGGCGCTTCGCTTCGCTTTCGCTGAGCGCAACCGAGTGTGAGTCCGGAAGCGCGGTGGTGGCGGAACCGCGCACGAACGGCAGGTCGAGCACCTCGAACAGATTGTCATCGACCATCCGCAGCGTCTCCACCTGGAGCGGCTGGCCGTCCTGGATCACGATCGGCGAGAAGGAGCGCATCCACACCACCTTTTCGACCTGCGGAAAGTCCTTCCTCAGCGCGCGCCCCGCGGCGATCGCGCTCAATTGCATGTCCTTCTGCTCGCCCCCCCGAGCGTTCGCCGAATAATAGGTCTGGAGCTGGTAGACCTGGTCGGCATCGGGCAGCCAGCTGTCATAGCTGCGCTCGTAGCGGACGTAGAGCAGGATCAGCACGCATGCGGCCAGGCCGACCGTCAGGCCGAAGATGTTGATGAAGGCGTAGGTTCTGTTCCGGGTCAGCGCCCCGAACGCCACCTTCAGATAGTTCCGCCACATGGCCCCCTCTCCTCCTCAGGTGCTCAGGCGGCGCGGCGGCGCTCCTGAAGGATGCGGCCGTCGAGCATCGATACGATGCGGCCGGCATAGTCGGCGTGCGCGGGCGAGTGCGTCACCATCACGATCGTCGAGCCTTCGGCATTGAGCGTCTGGAGCATGCGCATCACTTCCTCGCCGTGGTGCGTGTCCAGGTTGCCGGTCGGCTCGTCGGCGAGGATCAGCTTGGGACTGGCGACGAGCGCGCGAGCGACTGCGACGCGCTGCTGCTGGCCGCCCGAGAGCTGGCTGGGCCGGTGCTTGGCGCGGTGGGCGATGCCCACCTTGTCCATCACTTCGTCCACCCGGCGCTTGCGCTCGGCAGCGGGGACATTGTGATAGAGCAGCGCGAGCTCGACATTGTCGCGGACGGTGAGCTCGTCGACCAGATTGAAGCTCTGGAAGATGAAGCCGATGTTCTCCTTGCGGACGTCGGCGAGCTTGCTTTCGGTCAGGCCGGCGACTTCCTGCCCGTTGAACACATAGGAGCCGCTCGACGGGCTATCGAGCATGCCGATCATGTTGAGCAGGGTCGACTTGCCGCAGCCCGAAGGGCCCATGATCGCGACGAACTCGCCGTCGGCGATGTCGAGGTCGATCGCGTCGAGCGCCGTCGTCTGCACCGTGTCGGTGCGGTAGACCTTGGAAAGTTCGCGCATCGTCAGCATGGAATTCCCTTTCTTCTTGGTCACTTGGTCAGGTCCAGGCGCGTCTTGTCGGTGTATCCGGTGTAGGGCGAGGTGATCACCTTCTCGCCGGGCTCGAGCCCCTCGAGCACTTCGATGAACTCGGCGTTGCGGCGGCCCAGGCGGACGTTGCGCTTGACTGCGCTCTTGCCGTCGGGAGTCACCACGAAGATCCAGCTGCCGCCAGTCTCGTTGTAGAAGGCGCCATTGGGCACGAGCAGCGCGGGCGCGGGATCGCCCAGCGTCAGGCGCGCCTGCATCGTCTGGCCGCGCTGGATCTGCGCTGGCTCGTCGCCGATGAACTGCAGGTCGACCTGGAACTGGCCGTTCTGGACCTGCGGATAGATCTTGGTGACCCTCGCCCGGTAGCGCTTGCCGCCCCAGTCGAGCACTGCCTGCTGCTGGAGCTGGACGCGGCCGAGGTAGAATTCGTCGACGCCGGCGATCAGCTTGTTGCGGCCGGGGCTGTCGATCTGCCCGACGCGCTCGCCGCGCTGGAGCGATTGGCCGACCTGCACCGAGAAGCCCGAGAGCTGGCCCGAAACCGGCGCGCGGAGCTGAAGCGCGTCGAGGTTGGCGCGTGCGATCGCAAGCCCCGACTGCATCGATTGGGCCGCCGCCGCCTGCTGCGAGAGCTGGCTGCCCTGGAGCCGCTCGTCGGTTGCCTGGCTGCGCTTCAGCGCCGCGAGGTTGCGCTGGCTGAGCTCATAGTCGGCCCGGGTATCGGCGAATTGCTTGCCGGAGACGAAGCCTTTGGCAGCCAGCGGCCTCTCGCGCTCATACTGGCGTCGCGCCTTGTCATAGGCAGTCTCGGCCGCGAGCACCGCCCGCTCGTTGGCGAGGCGCGTCTGTGCCAGCGACAGCTCCTGGCTGCGCATGTTGTTGATCTGCTGCTCGACCTCGGTCTGGCGCGCGAGCGTCGAAAGCTGGAGCTCGGCGTTGGAGAGGACCGCGATCGGCTCGCCCTTCACCACGGTCGCGCCGTCCTCGACCAGCATCTTCTCTACCCGGCCGCCCTCGACTGCGTCGATATAGACGGTGAGCAGCGGCGTGACGCGGGCGCGCAGGGGAATGAAATCGTCGAAGGTGCCGCGCGTGACGGAGGAGATGGTGACATTGTCCGCGCCGACCGTCTGGCTGGAGCCCGAAGGCGCGAGCCACCAGAAAAGGAGCGCGGCAGCGAAGGCAGCCGCGCTCCCCAGGATGATCTTCACGCGAAGGGGCACCTTACGCGTCTCGACCACCTGATCCATTCCGCTCCCTGAAACGGGCTGGTCCCCCGATTTCTGCATTTTCACGACACCCATGATCATGCCCTAGCAACCCCCATGCCATCCGCGCTCCGCGAGGCGTCGGCAAGCGACGCCGGCGCGAGCGGTGCGCCGCACTTGTTCGATTTCGGACACTCCTGTCCGGAATCGAACGCAATCCGGACAGTCGCGAAGCCGATGCGCAGCAATGCCCAGGCGCCGCTGCGCGTCACCGAGACATCGAGCGCCGCAGCAGGCACGCGCAGCATCGCCAGCGCAGTGCATGCGAACACCGCCAGCAGCGCCACTCTCGCCCATTTCCGCTTCGAACCCGGCACTATCCTGTCCTCCCTGTCGCGGCAGAGATCAGCACGAGCCGTGCCAGGTACGCGCGCCCGGGGCGCTGGCACGCAATTTGATTGTCCGGAATCGCACAGGCGCTGTACGAGAGGGAAGCATGGGGAGCGCAACCGAATTCGACTATTGCGTCGTCGTCGACGACGATGAGGACATTCTCACGGCCTCGCGGCTGCTGCTGCGCCGGCTGTTCGTGGACGTCGCGACTGCGCGAACGCCCGATGAGGCATTGCCGCTGATCCGCGCGCGCACGCCCGACGTGGTGCTGCTCGACGCCAATTTCGCGCGCGGCGCCACCGATGCGGCGGAGGGGCTCGCCTGGCTCGACAAGCTGCTCGCGGTCGATCCCGAGATGGTCGTGGTGATGATCACCGCGCACGCCGGGATCAACATCGCGGTCGCGGCGATGAAGCACGGCGCGACCGATTTCGTCTCCAAGCCGTGGTCGAACGAGAAGCTGCTCGCCACGGTACGGACCGCGGCCGCGCTGCGGCGATCGCGCAAGGCGGTGAAGGGCGGAGCTCCCGCCCCTGTCCCGGCCGATCCCACGGCGAACGGGTCGGGAATCCTCGGCCAGTCGCCGGCGATGGCGCGCATCCACTCGCTGATATCGCGCGCCGGCCCCACCGACGCGAACGTGCTCGTGCTCGGCGAGAACGGCACCGGCAAGGAGTTGGTCGCGCGCGAGTTGCACCGCCAGTCGCTGCGCGCCGACAGGATGATGCTGACGGTCGACCTGGGGGCGATCGCCGAGGATCTGATCGATTCCGAGCTTTTCGGCCATGTGAAGGGCGCCTTCACCGACGCGCGTGCCGACCGCGTCGGACGCATCCAGGCGGCCGACGGCGGCACGCTGTTCCTCGACGAGATCGGCAATCTGCCGCTGCGGCTCCAGCCGAAGCTGCTCACTGTGCTCGAGCAGCGGCAAGTGACGCCGGTGGGCGCGAACAAGCCGGTCCCCGTCGACATCCGCGTGATCGCCGCGACCAACCTGCCGCCCGAGAAGCTGCACGACGAAAGCCATTTCCGCCAGGACCTGCTCTTCCGGCTCAACACGGTGGAGATCGACCTGCCGCCTCTGCGCGAGCGGCGCGAGGACGTGCCCGAGCTGATCGACCATTATCTCGGCCATTACGCCCGGCGCTACGGCCGCCCGGTGCCCGAGCTGAGCCCCGCCGCCCGCGCGGCACTCCTCCATCACGATTGGCCGGGCAATGTCCGCGCGCTGCGTCACGCGCTCGAACGCGCCGTGATCCTGGCGCGCGACGTCCCGCTGGAACCCGAGGATTTCGCGCTCGTCTCCGCCGCGCCGCGCATCTCGCCCCAGGCGATCGTGCCCCCGCGCGCAGCCGAGGACCTGAACCTCGAGCGAGTCGAACGCCGGCTCGTCGAGGAAGCGCTCAAGAAGCACGGCTACAATATCTCGCTCGCCGCCGCCGAGCTGGGCCTGTCGCGTGCCGCGCTCTACCGGCGAATGGAGAAACATGGGCTTTGACCGCCGGTTCACGATCGGGCTCGCGGCCTGGATCGTGGGGCTTTCCGCGGCGCTGTTCGCCTGTGTCGCCGCCTTCGCGACGCCCGATCTGGGCGCGGCGCGGATTGTGGCGCTGGCGATCGTCGCCGCCGCCTTCGCAGGAACCCTCCATCACGTCCAACGCACCAACCGGATCGTCGGCCGCTTCCTCGAGGCACTGCGCTTCGGCGACACGGCAGTTCGCTTCGAGACGGGCGAAGGCGCAGGATTCGGCGAACTGGGAGAGGCGCTGAACGAAGCCCTCGCGCGCTTCCGCACCGAGCAGGAGCGCGTCGCGGGCGAGCTGCGCTACCTCGACGCGCTGGTCGACGACGCGCCGGTCGCGGTGCTCACCGTCGGCACCGACGGACAGGTGACGCTCGCCAACAAGGCGGCGCGGCGGCTGTTCGGCAGCGGGCAGAGCACGCGACCCCAGGATTTCGCACCCTATGGCGCCACGTTCGCGCGGCGACTGGAGACGGGCCCGCAGCAGGAAGAGCTGCTGATCCTCAACATCGAGGGCCGGGCACAGCGGATGCTGGTGCGTTCGGCGACGCTCGAGCGGCTGGGCCAGCGCACGCGCGCGGTGAGCGTTCAGCCGATCCAAGGCACCCTCGATGCCGTCGAGATGGCCGCGCAGACCGATCTGGTCCGCGTGCTGACGCACGAGATCCTCAATTCGCTCACACCCGTCACGTCGCTCGCGGGCACCGCGGCCGAGCTGCTCGCCGATCCCGCGCTTGCAGGCGACCCGCGCGTGGCGGACGCGCGCATGGCGGTCGAGACGCTGGCCCGCCGTGCCTATGGCCTCAGCCACTTCATCGAGGCCTATCGCGCGGTGGCGCGCACGCCCGAGATCAAGCGCCAGCATTTCGCCGCCAAACCCTGGGCCGAGGAGCTGGCGCGCATCTTCGCCGCCAAGGCGCCCGAGGTGCCGCTGGCGCTGGAAGTCGCGCCCGACACGCTGGCGCTCGACGCCGACCCCGACCTGCTCGCGCAGGTGGTGATCAACCTGATGCAGAACGCGGCGCAGGCTATGGAAGGCGGCGCACGCGCCCCGCGGCTCGCGCTGCGCCTGCACGCCGACGCGCGCAGCACCGTGATCGAAGTCGAGGACAACGGCCCCGGCATCCCCGAATCGCTGCGCCAGGACGTGTTCCTGCCCTTCTTCACCACCCGCGCGGCCGGTACCGGGGTGGGACTCAACCTCGCGCGTCAGATCGTGGTGGCGCACGGCGGCGCGATCGATGTCGGCGACGCGCCCGGCGGCGGTGCGCTGTTCCGAATCCTGCTCTAGCTCCTGGGGGTCGGCAGCGCCGGAGCGCCCGGAGGCACGGCGGCATTGCGCCAGCGCTCGACCGGCACTGCCTCTACCTTGCCGTCAGGCGTGCGGCGGCGCTGGATGAGCGTCGCGGCCTGCTGGCTGGTGTCGCCGATCGTCGCGCGCGTGCGCACCCAGAAGCTGTTCGAACGGAACGACGTGCCCCAGGGCAGGCTGACGTTGTTGTCGCTCAGGTCCTTCTGGGTGAGAAAGCCCTGCCGATCGCGCACCTCCACCAGCCGCGCCGCCACCACCGGGTCGTGAAACAGCACCGCCAGCACGTCCTCGCTCGCGGCGTTGATGTTGAGCGTGGTGCGGCCGGGAAGCGCCGTCACGAGCCGCTCGAGCCGGTCGGCGACCTTGGGATCGATGCCGGCCAGGCGCAGCGGGCGCAGATCGGTCACCGGCCCGTTCAGCCGCACATACTGGATTGCCGCGACGAT
>DATLJJ010000151.1:0-3743 GCA_035538975.1 Sphingomonas sp.
GATCACCGTGTTGGGCGTCGGCCGATCGAGCGAGATGGGCACATGGGCGACGTTCGAACCCGGAAGATAAAAGGCCGGGCCCACCGATGCAGTCGCCTGCTCGGGATATCTGGTGCCGTTCGCAAAGTCGAAGTCGGCGAAATCGGCGGGCGCGGCGCTGGCCGACGGTCCCGCGACCCGCGACGAGGTTTCGGGTGTGCCCGGGGAGGAGGCTGGAGCGGCAGTCGGCGGCGCGGCCACGACGATCTTGCCTTCGGTTTCGGCAGTCCCCGGGGAATCCCCCGCGCTCGAACATGCCGAAAACGCGCAGGCAGACATTACGCCCAAGAGTGAGCGCAAACACAAGATACGCATGGCACGCCTCCTGTTGTTCGGCGACAAATGCGCCGCCGTTCCCGATCTCTCCTTTTGAAATTACAGATGCGCTCGGCAGGCTTCGTTTAACGGAACGACACGCGTCACTCCGTTATTGCGGACTCGTGCAGATTTTTATGCCTATATTCCGAAGCAAGCCTCACACGGCTGAATTGCTGCGATGCATCATCATATCTTTACGGGGATTTTCGATCCACGATTCGTCGCAAAAGTTCGGCAGGACGGAACAAATGCGGTGAATCGCATGAGCCTCCGCCCTGATTGCCGCCAATTCAGCCGGGCCAGGCGTCCGCCATCGCGTTCATGGACAGCCATGCCATGATGGGCAGCGCGGCGAAGAGCGCGGTCTTGGCCGCGAGCAGTCGCCCAAGCTCCTTGTTGCCGCTTCGCCACCCCATCGCTGCCAGCGCCCCCATGGCGACGACGATTCCGCCATAGATTGCGGCCAAAGCGATCATCACCTCTTCGAACGACGCCGCATATCCGTGCTTCTGAAGCGCGCCGCTGATGATCCAGCCCGGGCCTGCGACGAAGAAGGCCAGCCCGAAACCGAAGAATACGCCGATGATGGCGCCCGGCATGGTGGGAATGGACAGGAGGATCATCGCCGATATGGCGATCAGCGCCCACCGGAAGCTTCGTTCGCTCATCCGGCAATTCTGGAAGCGGATCGTTAATATTGTGGGATCGGCGCTCGCCTTGCGCCGGTTGCCGTCAGGATCGCGAAGGTCGCCGGGCTTGCCCCTCGCTCAGGCCTGCTGGGTGATCCGGAGTGCCCAGCGGTCATAGCCGAGCGCTTCGACACGGTTGAGCAGCGCCTCGGTCACGCCTCGCGCGGGCCGCGGATCGCGGCTCAGCAGCCAGAGATAGCGGCCGCTCGGCTCGCCCACGATCGACCATTCATAGTCGTCGCCATGGTCGAGCACCCAATAGTCGCCGGTATAGAGCGGCCCGAAGAACGACACCTTGAGCTTGGCGCCGCTTGCTTCGTCGGCCACCACCGCGCGGCCCTCGACTGCGCTGCGCTCGCCGCGTGGTCCGCCCTGGCAGCCGCTGTTCACGATCCCGATCTTGCCGTCCGGGCGCAGCGAATATTCGGCCGTGACTGCGTCGAGCCCCTTCTGGAAGCGGTTCTCGTGCCGCGCCAGCTCGTACCATTTGCCGAGGTACCGGGCGAGCTCGACCGGCTTGGCGGGTTCGGGCACCCCAGGATTGATCACCGGCGGCCGGGTCGCGCGCGAATAGAGAAAGATGCCGCCGATGGCAGCCGCGGCGACGCCGGTCGCGATAGTGAGCGCGGTGGACTGTTTCATGACGCCACTCTGCGACGCGAGACGGCGGAATGGTAGCCCCGTCGTTGCTCGCGTCGCGCACGCTTCGGGAAGGTCAGTTAGAGGGGGAGCGGCCGGAGCACCATCACTCAACCACCGCACCCGAGCAGGGTCGTGGTTTTGGCTGCCCGAACATCGCCAGCGGCGAACCGGGCTGATAGCTGGTCGAGCGCGGCCGCCGCTGCGTCGTCGTCGGGATACAGATTGCCCAATGTTTCTGCCTGCGCGGCCTCCCCGGCGGAGCAGAACTGACCTTCGTGGATAGGCGGCGAGTAAGCGCGGTAGCCCGTCACCACACAATTGCCGTCATTAAAGCAGCGAGTAACGGAAACCAGGCCAGCGCAAGCCTCGTGGCTACCGGCAACCTTGCCTTCTCCGGTCGCGGCAGCGACTTTCTCGAAGCGCTGCCAGCACTGCGCTTTCCCTGTGGCGTCGTGTTGCAACCTTGCACATCGACACGATTGCTCCGCAAGCGTCTGAAGGGGCGGATTGCGCGCAACCGCAAAGACGGCCCAACTGGGCAGAATAATCGCAGCCACTCCAATCAACCCCGCTGCGACTGACACCGGACTGGTCAGCGCCAGCCGTGAAGCGAGAACGGATCGGCGGTCTTCCATCGAGAGCATGGTCCTAATTCTCATCTACGTCCGCAAGTGGCGCGTAAGCGGTCGTTCACCCCCTCTCCACAAACATCTGGTAAAGTAGGATTTCGCCTGCCACTCCATCCCGATGGCAATCGGGGCGGACAGGCGAATCACGGACCGCGGATTTCTTCGCATGCGCAGGGCTGCGAATGCGAAAAACCCCGCGGAGGGTGTAATCTTTGTAATCTTCCGCGACACTGTAATCATCCGCGGCGCAGGCTCCCGGGCATGACCGCAGTGCTCAACATCCACCGCTCGATCCTCGGCCAGCCGTGGCGCTGGCGCGGGTTGGCGGCGGACGCGCGCGATCCCGGTTTCGCGCCCGACGATCTCGTGACGCAGCTCCTCCTCGCCCGCGGCTGCCCGCGCGAGGCGGTCGAGGACCACCGCGCGCCCAGCATCCGCGCCTTCATGCCCGATCCGTCGATCTTCAACGACATGGACAAGGCGGCCGACCGCCTCGCCGACGCCGTCGAGGCGCGCGAGCAGGTCGCGATCTTCGGCGACTATGACGTCGATGGCGCCACGTCCGCCGCGCTGCTGATCCTCCTGCTGCGCGACCTCGGGCTCGAGGCGCGCCCCTACATTCCCGATCGGCTGATGGAGGGCTATGGCCCCTCGGGCGAAGCGCTGGTGCGGTTGAAGGCCGAGGGCGCGAGCCTGATCGTCACCGTCGATTGCGGCGCGCAGGCTTTCGAGGCGCTGGCGATGGCGCGCGCAGCCGGCGCCGAAGTGATCGTCTGCGATCATCACAAATGCGCCTCCGAGCTTCCCGAGGCATTCGCGCTGATCAACCCCAATCGGCTCGACGAAGCCGAGGGCGCCGCGCACGGCCATCTCGCAGCTGTCGGCGTGGCTTTCCTGCTCGGCGCCGCGCTGATCCGCAGCCTGCGCGCCCGCGGCTTCTTCGCCAGCCGCCCCGAGCCGCGCCTGCTCGACTTGCTCGATCTCGTCGCGCTCGGCACCGTTGCCGACGTGGCACAGCTCAGGGGGCTCAACCGCGCCTTCGTGGCGCAGGGGCTCAAGGTCATGGCAAAGCGCCGCAACATTGGCCTCGCCGCACTGATCGAGGCGTCGCGTCTTACCCGCGCGCCCACCTGCACTGACCTCGGCTTCGCGCTTGGTCCGCGTATCAACGCCGGCGGCCGCGTCGGCCGCTCGGACCTCGGTGTGCGGCTGCTCACCACGCGCGACCCGGCAGAGGCGCGCGCGATCGCCGCCGAATTGGACGCACTCAACGAGGAACGCCGCGCGATCGAATCAGAAGTCCAGCTCGGCGCCGAGCAGCTCTGCGTGGCGAAGAGCAATCGCGCCGTCGCGGTGGTCGCCGCTCGCGGCTGGCATCCCGGCGTGATCGGCATCGTCGCGGGCCGGCTCAAGGAAAAGCTCGGTC
>DATLJJ010000152.1:0-9731 GCA_035538975.1 Sphingomonas sp.
GTCATGCGCCGCAAGGACTATTGCGGCGTGCAAATGCGCGACGCCCAGGCCGGTACCCGATATTGCGGCGGATATGCGGAGGTCTCCGCGGCCCGGCCGGGCGGCGCGCCGGCTCCCGCGGAGCCGGATCTGGCCGCTCCCAACCCGATGGAATCTCGAGGCGCCCCTCCCAAAAGAGAGTAGTTGTCCGGCCTATCCACTGATCATGTAGGTGATCACGAAGCACGCGAGCGTGAGCAGAAGCATGGCCGCGATGAACGCATGATCGGCAATCCGCTCGAGCCAGTGCAGGCGCTTCCTCGATTGCTCGCGAAGGGCGACATAGGACGCCAGCGTCGCCACGAGGAAGAGCAGCGCGTCGACCGAAAGTAGATCGTCGGCAAGCGTTTCGCGCCCGTGCACTGCGTTTACCACGCGCAGCACGGTGATGCCGGTCAGGCACACGCCCAGCAGCGCCGCCGCGACCGGACAGATCATCACGCATATACGCTCGTCCAACGGGATTGCGGGCCTGATCTCGCCGGAGGATTCGCGGCTTTGCTCGTCTGACATGCTGTTTCCTCTCGCGTTCGGCCGATGCGGCCGCATGGTCGACGCGCATGGGTCGCAGTCACTCCGCGAGTGCGACCGGCCGAAGCGCCGCAGCATCGGGCCGGCCACTCTCCGGCGCGTCCTGCGATCGCGTAACGTCTGCACGATGGCAACCCGCGCAGGGCCCGCAATATAGCGCGGCTCCGGCCCCGCGGCGCTCAGCCGGCGCCGCGGGCCGGTAGCGCCGTCGCGGCGAACGCGATCGAGCCGAGCGGCCCGGCCTGGTCGCCGAGCGCGGGCGCGACGATCAGGGGCTCGTCGGGCAGGCGCATATAGCCGTTGATGCTTTCGCGCAGCATCGGCTCGAGCCGGGGGAGCAGGTGCGGCTGGCGCGCGATCACGCCGCCGCCCATCGCGATCCGGCGCGGGCCCGTCGAGCAGATCAGCGCATGGCAGAGGCAGGCGAGCGCGTCGGCGACGCGGTCCCACAGCGGATGGTCGGGCGCGACGTCGCCGACGTGCGTGGCGCCGAGTGCCGCCTTGATCGCGCTGCCCGAGGCGAGGCCCTCGACGCAGTCGGCGTGGAAGCGGCAGGCGCTCGGGATCGTGTCGCCCGCGAGCCGCGGCACGCGCAGATGCCCCATTTCGCTGTGGCCGATCCCGCGTGTCGGTTGGCCGTGAACGATCAGCCCGACGCCGACACCGGTACCCACGGTGACATAGGCATGATCGTCGAGCCCCTGGCACGCCCCCCAGCGCCCCTCGGCGAGCGCGGCGCCGTTGACGTCGGTGTCGAAGGCCATGGGGACGGGAAAGCGCGACGTGAGCCGACGCGCGACGTCGGTCATCGGCCAGCCGGGCTTGGTGGTGGCGAGGATATGGCCATAGCTGGCGGAGTGTGGATCGAGGTCGACCGGGCCGAAGCTCGCGATCCCCAGCGCCGCGAAGCAGTGGGTCGCCCACCAGCGGTCGAGCACCGCCGCGATACCGGTGAGCGTCGTCGCGGGATCGGTGGTGGGGATCGTCTCCTGCGCGATCAGCCCGTCCGGGCCCGTCGCCAGCGTCGCGATGCACTTGGTTCCACCCAGTTCGACCCCCGCCAGCAGCGGGGCAGCGGCGTCTGTGCCGCTCGGCCGGGGGGCGATCGGTGAGGGCATGCGGACGGTCCTGCTACTCTAGGAAACGGCACTGGCGGAGGCCGACGCAGCCGGGCGGGTCGAAGCCCCCTCGCGCGGCCCATGATGGCGTTCGAGGAACTGCGCGTGCGGTTCCGCCCGGGACAGGGTGGTCGCTATCGCACTTCGCATCCGCGCAAAGCTGTCACGCAGCGTTGCGATGTCGAATTGGTCTGCAAGGGGGCTGTAGCGCAACGGGAGATCTCCGAACCCGGCATACATGCTGAGCCAGCTCGGGTCCTGAAACGTGTCCCACTCGCGCCGGACGAACTCGCCGGCCGAACGCCACGCGTCGAGCCGCTGCTGCAGCGATTCGGGCGGCACGATTGCGCGCATCGCGTCCCAGAAGGGCTCGCCGTGGCGCCGGTTCGCCCGGTAGTGCAGCAGCAGGAAATCGCGGATACGCTCGAACTCGAGCGTCGACTGGCGGTTGTAGGTTTCTGCCAGCCGCGGATCGAAACTCCGGTCCGGGAAAAGCCGGACGAACCGTTCGAGGCCGGATTGGATGAGCGTAAGGCTGGTCGATTCGAGCGGCTCGAGGAATCCCGACGACAGGCCGAGGCCGACGACATTGCCAGCCCAGAACTGCGCGCGGTGACCGGTGGCGAAGCGCAGCCGGTTCGGCTCGGCCAGCGGTTCGCCCCCGATGCTGCCGATCAGCGTGCGTTCCGCCTCTTCGTCCGACACAAAGTCCGAACAATAGACATGCCCGTTGCCCACGCGGTTCTGGAGCGGGATATGCCATTGCCACCCTGCCTTGCGCGCGGTCGCGGTGGTGAACGGCCGGGGTGCGGACTGGGAGGCGCAGGGAATCGCGATGGCCCGGTCGCAGGGCAACCATTTGCGCCAGTCGACGAAGGGAACGCCCGTCGCCTCCCCGAGCAGGAGGCTACGGAACCCCGAACAGTCGACCCACAGATCGGCAGCGACGGTCTGCCCGTCCTCGAACCGCACGGCCGTGACCCGCCCGCTCTCACCGTCCCGGTCGACGGCAGTGATCCGCGCGTCGACGTGCGCGACGCGATTGGCGCGCGCGAGGCGGCACAGAAGCTGGGCGAAGCGAGCCGCGTCGAAATGCACGGCGAAGTTGAAGACGCCCAGATCATTCGCCGGCCGCTCCGAGGGTGGCAGGAACAGCCCCTTCTCGGCCAGCTGCGTCGCGACGCAATAGTCGCCGAGCGGCAGGTCCTCGCCCGCGGCGCGGAGCTTCAGCCAGTAATGGTGGAAGGCGACCCCGCGTGCGGGCACGCCATAGAGGCCGAACGGATGGAAGAAGCTATGGCCGGGCTCGGCCCAGCCTTCGAAACGGATGCCGTATTTGATCGTGCCCGACGTCTCGCGGAGCACATCGGGCTCGCCCAGCTCGAGCGCCGCGAAAAAGTCGCGGATCGCGGGGACGGTCGCCTCGCCCACGCCGACCGTACCGATCGCCGAACTGTCGATGACGGTTATCGAGATCGGCAAGTGATTGAGCCGGCGTGCGAGATAGCTCGCCGCCATCCAACCCGCGGTGCCGCCACCGACGATGGCGATCGAGCGGACGGGGCCGCGGCCCCTCTCTGGCGATTCAACGGTCATATCGCGATACGCTCGGGAGCCGCGGGAGCGCCTGCATCCTCAACGGAAAATGCCCGCCGCGCCAGATCGGCGGCGGCGGGCAGCTGGAGGGGCCTCAGAAGCGGACACGCGCGCCGCCGATGAAGCGGCGTTCGTAGATATTCTCCCACAGCACCTGGTCCTCCCAGGTGAGGTAGTAGCGTTCCGTCTCGCCGGTCAGGTTCGATGCCTGGCCGTACAGGGTGATGTTGTCGGTGACGTCGTAGGAGATCGAAGCGTCGAGATAGCTGGTCGATCTCTGATACTGGGCCAGCCCGCTGATGCCCGCATAATCCGAGCTCACCAGCCGCTTCGACCGGAAGTTGTAGGCGAGCCGCGCCTGGAAGCCGTATTTCTCGTACCACAGCGCCGCGTTGACCTGGTGCTTGGAATTGTCCTGGAACGGCTGCTTGTTGCCGGCGAGGTCCACGCGCCCGGTGTCGCCGAGCGAGAGCGTGTAGTTCGCGTCCAGACCGAATCCGCCCAGGAACCCGGACACGCCATAGTCGCTCAGCGCCTGGCGCGCGGAGAATTCGAAGCCCTTGAGCGTGCCGCCCTTGCCCTGGACGACCGTGTTCACCGGCACGACGCGCCGGATCACGCCGTCGTTGTCCGGAATGTCGTCGCGGTTGATCGTGGCGTTCTCGATGAAGCTGTCGACCTTCAGGTAATAGGCGCCGGCGGAGATGAGGCTGGACCTGCCGGTATAGAGTTCGAGGCTCGCCTCGACATTGTCCGAGCGCCACGGATCGAGGTTGGGGTTGCCGCGCGAATTGGCGCCGGTGGCGGCGAAGATCGGCGGGTTCTGGGTGGTGTCGATCGCGTAGTTGACGTTCAGGCCGCCGCCCCATTGCAGGAAGTCCAGCAGCGTCATCGTCCGCGCATAGGCGAGACGCAGCCGGACCGATTTGGTCAGGTCGAAGGTGAAGTTGAGCGCGGGCAGGAAATCGGTGAAGTCGCGCTCGGTCACCACGTCTCCGGCGTCGACGCCCGAGACGCCATAGGGCTGCGGCGCCCCGACCACGTTCTGGCGTACCGACAGCTTGGTGTTGACGATGCGGACGCCGCCGTTCGCCTTCACCGGCACGCCCATCACCTCGCCGTCGCCATTGACCTCGAAATAGCCCGAGATCTGCCGGAGGTTCATGCTGTAGCTGTCGGCCGGGTTCACGTTGTTGATGGACCCGGGATAGAATTCGTTCTGGAACGCTTCGGAATTGTCCAGCTCGCGCGGGTCGAGAACATAGATGGCCGGCGCGCCTTGGGCGGGCAGATCGAACTGCCTGAGCCGGCCCGCGAAGGCCGGATCATTGCCCTGACGCGTCAGGCCGGCGGTGTAGGCGGCTCCGCTGGCATCGAGCACCGAGCAGGCGCTGTCGTTGAGATTGACGTCGAAGGCCTTCCATTTGACCAGGCAGCCCGCCGCCGGATTGGCCGGGTTGTCGGTGTTGCCGGCGTAAAAGGGCGACACGCGCTCGAAAGTGAACTGGTCGACGCTACGCTCGCCGTACCGCCCGCCGAACTTGATCGTCACGGCCTCATTGGGCTTCCACTCGCCATCGGCGCGCACGGCCCACAGATCGCCGTTGCTGTAGCTGTTGTTCTCCGACGAGATCGTCTTCAACCCGTAGCGCGAGACGTCCTGCACCTGCGTGAGGAACTGCTGCGGGAAAGTGAAGACCGGCGCGCCGCTCGAATAGTCGACCGTCGCGTCGAGCGAGTAGACCTGATAGCCGGTCGGATTGAACTGGCGGTCGCCGCCGATCGAGGCGGGATAGTTGCCGCGCCCCGCATAGGCCCATTGGGTGCCGTTGGTCAGGCTGAACTGCGCATAGCCCTGATCGGACTCGCGGCTCGCCTTGCCATAGATGCCGCGGAGGCTGGCCTTGAACGTGTCCCCGTTGTCCCAGTCGAGCTGGAGATTGTAGTTCTGCGATTCCGAGCGGATGCGGAAGGTTTCCGCATAGCTGTCGAAATTGGGCATGTCATAGGCGTAGGTCTGAACGGTGTTCAGATTGAAGCCGTTGACGATCGCGCCGGTGTCGCGCGAGTTGGTCGGCACGAAGGGCGCAGATTGCCAGTCCACCGCCTGGAACTGGAAGCCGGCGGTGCGATCGTACTGGGTCTGCTTGGTATAGAAGGCGTCGCCGGTAAGCGTCAGCCCCTCGGCCAGCTCGAACTGCAGCGAGGCATTGGCGCCGAACCGCTCGCGGCTGGTGATCCGGTTCCAGGCAGTGTGCGACTGCGGCGTGATGAAGGAGTCGTTCGCATCGCCGTCACCGTTGACGTCGAAGCCGACGATCGCGCCACCGGCGCCGAGCACCGGCGTGCCGCGGCTCACGCCATTGTTCCCCACGGCAAAGTCGCCCGGATTGGTCGCGCTGCCCGCTTCGGTGCGCAGCGCAACGCCGTAATCCTGGATGCCGCGGTAACTGTTGGAAAGCGTCAGATCGCTGTAGGCCGCCGAGACCAGCACGCCGATCTTGCCCGAATTATAGGCGACCAGCCCGTTGACCGACGGGCTGAACTTCTCGGTCCTGTCTCCATATTGCGCTTCGGCCGCGGCGGAGACGGTGATGCCTTGCGACAGGTCGAACGGACGCCGCGTCAGCAGATCCACCGTGCCCGACAAACCTGCCTGTTGGAGCGACGCCGGCGGGGATTTGAACACCGTCGCGCCGGCAAAGAGCTGCGAGGGGATATCGTTGAAATTGGGCTGGACGGTGGTCACCGAATTGGCGCCGAGGAACTGCTCGCCGTTCATCAACGTGGTGACCTGCGGGAGGCCGCGGATGTTGACCGCACCGCCCTCGCCCGCCTCGCGTCGGATCTGCACGCCGGCGATCCGCTGGAGCGAATCCGAGATGGTGATGTCCGGAAGCTTGCCGATGTCCTGCGCGCTGATCGCCTCCACGATGGAGCTGGCCTCGCGCTTCACTTCGATGGCGCGGGCCTGGGAAGCCCGAATGCCGGTGACGACGATCTCTTCGTCTTGCTGACCGGCAGGCTGCGCCGCGTCCGGCGTTCCACTCTGCCCGGCCGCCGGATCGGTCTGCGCGTGCGCAACTGCGGGCAGCAACAGAGCCAATGACGATGTGGCGAGAAGGCGCGCCGCGCGCCGACGGTTCGAGACATGACCCATTTTCCGGCCTCCCTCTTCTGTCGCCGCTGTGTTCGCGGCTTTATCAAGGCGCGCAGGTGCGCCGAATAATTATTTTCAATTGCTTTTATTAACAGGTCAAGGAGGGGGAAGATTGTTTTCGGCGCGCAACGAACACCGTTCGGCGCGCCCGAAGGCCAATCCGCGGATAGCCTGGTCTCTGCGCGCTGCAGGATTATGGAGCCGGATATTCGTCCCAGACGAGCACGGTGCCGTTCCGCCGGTCCGGCGCCGCGCCGGGCCAGTCAGCCGAATAGGGTTCGCCGGTGCCGGGGTCGACGCCGACATAGCGGTTGGTCCTGATCGAAAGCAGCATGAACTGGCGGCGCAGCATGTCCTGCCATTGAAACAGGCTGGCTTCGCTCTCGTGCTTCATCAGGCGGACGTCGGCAGGCAGTCCCTGCCCCACCACGGTCAGGAAACCGCTGCCATCCATCGCTTCCAGTGCAACCCGACCACGCCCGCGATCGTGAACGCGAAACCGGGCGCCCGAACCCGCGGCCTCGGGGGATTCCTTTTGCGCGAAGTGAAGCATGCCGCGCGGGCTGGCCCAGACTGGCTGGCCGTCGGCGAGGTTGCGAATCGTGATCACGCGCCCCAGCGGCAGATTCCTGGAGCGATCGGCGAGCGGCTCGTCGACGCGGAAATCATCGAAATCGGCGTGGCCGCCGGCGCGGCCGGATTCGTTGAACGCGAACAGCGCGTAGCGGACGCCCTGAAAGGTCCTGAGCTGATAGGCCTGACGAAGCTCGCCCCCGATCGGACGGAAGTTCGTGCCGTCGCTGCTGTAGCTGAACCGCGCGACTTCTGCGTCATAGTCCCCGGAAACGCGCAGGTGGACGCGCGGCCCCGGCAGCGGCTCCTCGATCGTCCGGTTGGCGACCTGATCGTAGAAGCGCAGCCGCCAGCCGCGATCGCTGCGTACCACGCCCAGCCAATAATAGGGGATGTTGAGCAGCCCCAATCCCGCCACGTCGCCCGCCTGCAGGCCCTGCGCGTCGAGCACCACGGTCGCCGTCGACTCCGGTCCGATCGCCCGCTGCGTGAGCGTATTGCGCGCGAGCAGGAAGTGCGGCGCGGCCAGGCTGCGCAACCGGAGCATTCCGGGCCGGTCCGAGAGCGACCATTTCCCGTCGACCGGGACATGGTTCCACTGCCAGATCGGCTGCAGTCTCGGCCCCGAGAAATCGTCGTTGCGCACATAGGTCGGGCTGGGGCGCTGATCGACGCCCGTCGCCGGTTTGATCCACGTACGCGGGCTGCGCCCCAGATTGCCGGGCAAGCCGAAATAGGGCCAACCTTGCGTCCAGGTGACGGGCGACAAAAAGGTCGTCCGCCCCATCGACTTCACATCCATCATCGAGAAGCCCCACCAGTCGCCGTTAGGCAGCTGGACGATGCCACCCTGGTGCAGCGGGACCGCGCCGAAGCCGTTTCCGTCGCCGGGATCGCGCAGGACGAGGGGATCCCCGGGTTTGGGCAGCGCCGCCGGCCTTCCGACGTTGCCGACCGACCAGCCGCGCTGCGTGCCCATCGTCTCGCGGGTGCTGATCGTCACCGTCTCATAGGGACCATAGGGGCTGTCCGCCCGCGCCGCCTGCATACGACCCACCGGCGCATAGTCTGCGCTGATGATGTAGTATTTACCGTCGATCCTGTAGAAGTGATGCCCCTCCCCCATGGCATTGCCCTTGGGGATGATCACACGGTCACTGCCCTCGACATAGCCGCTGAGATCCGGCTTGAGCTGGATCAGCCGCACCTCGTCATAGCCGTGGACGGCGTAGATCCGCCCATCGTCGTCGAACAGCACGGAGAGATCGTAGATCTTTCCGCCGAGCGAGCGATGCTCCCACGGCCCCGCGGGATTGGTCGCAGTGAAAACCTGCATCCCATAGCCGTTGATGTTCGAGAAGATGTAGAAACGGCCCTTATGGTATCGAAGCGAAGGCGCCCAGATCCCGGCGCCATAAGCATCGCGGCCGCCCTCGAGCCGATATTCCGGGCCCATGTCGATCCGGTCGAAGGCATAGCCGAGCAGTCGCCAGTTCACGAGATCGCGCGAGTGGAGCACCGGCAGACCGGGCATCGCGTGCATCGTCGTGCCGGTCATATAATAATCCTTGCCTACCCGGATGATGTCGGGGTCGGAGAACTCGTCCTGGAAAAGCGGGTTGGTGAAGGTGCCGTTGCCATTGTCGGGCATCCAGGTGGAGGCCGGCGACGGCACACCGCTCGCCTGCGCGTTCGCGCCCGACGGCTGCAACTGCCCCAGCGTCATCAATGCTGCCACGCACGCGATACTGACGCTTGCCGAGCCGTGCCCCTTCATCTTCCCCACCCTTTTGAACCCCGGATGACGCCTCGCGCACCTAACTCCGGTGACTCCGTTAATTTGTCTGAGGAAATCGTATGCGAGAGGCAAGCGCCGGGTCAACTTCTCTCGCCTTGATCGCCGAGGGTTCGCCTGCAGCGTTCAAACACTGACAATACTTCAGTAGTTTACAAGGAACACTGCGCGCCCGGCTCTGAGAAGCCAACATTAGTATATTGACCTTCTGTATTAAGGGTCGGTAGCCCTGCGGGCCGACCGAGGCGGAGGGTAGTAGTACACGGCTATTTGTCTGCGCGATGCCTGCCCGCGACTTGCTCGGGGCGCCGGCTATCGCGGGACTCTTTCACCGAAGAATGCAAAGTCAAAGAGGGCCCGGCGAGGCCCCGCAAAGGAGAGGGAGCACATGCTCGAGACGACGGCGCGTGTGCCGCTCCGCAGGGCTTGCGACTGGTGATCGGCTTCCGGCTCGCCGCGCTGTTGTTCCTGCCCGCCATGATGCCGGCACCCCTCGCCATTGCGCAGACCGCCCCCAACACGGCGAGCACGGCGGTCGAGACCAGCCGGCGCACCACTCCGATCGACGCGGGCTGGCGTTTCCTGCGCGGCGACCCGGCTGGCGCCGCCGAGCCCGGCTTCGACGATTCCGGATGGACGCCAACGACGCTCCCGCACACCTACAATGGCGCAGATGGCGATGACGGGGACGGCTATTACCGCGGGCCGGGCTGGTACCGGCGCAGCATAGCGCTTGCGGTCGTGCCTCGCGGTCGCCGCGTGTATCTGCAGTTCGACGGCGCCGCGCTCGCGACCGACGTCTATGTGAACGGCGCGCACGTCGGCCGCCACGAAGGCGGCCACGCGCGCTTCCGCTTCGACGTGACCGGGGCACTCCGCGAAGGCGATAATCTGATCTCGGTGCGTGTCGACAACAGCC
>DATLJJ010000153.1:0-2460 GCA_035538975.1 Sphingomonas sp.
GCCGGCGATCGGCTTGGCCTTGCCCTTGCGGGTGCGCGCGTTGGTGTGCGTGCGCTGGCCGCGGACCGGCAGGCCCTTGCGATGACGCAGGCCGCGATAGCAGGCCAGGTCCATCAGGCGCTTGATGTTCATCGCGGTCTCACGACGAAGATCGCCCTCGACGGTGTAGTTCGCGTCGATGGTCTCGCGGATCTGCAGCACTTCCTGATCGCTCAGGTCCTGCACGCGGCGCTCGGCGGCAATGCCCAGCTTCTCGGTGATTTCCCGGGCCTTGGCCGGACCGATGCCGTGAATGTACTGGAGCGCGATCAGAACGCGCTTGTTGGTCGGGATGTTGACACCCGCAATACGTGCCATGAAAATTTTCTCCCAGCTCCACGGGACGCCGCATGGCAGCTTGCGTCCCATCTCGTAGCGTTGCTCCGAAAATGCAGTGGCACGGCGAGCGCGTAAAAGCGCCGCCGGGACAACCGGTGTTTCGGAAGATGCGCGACATATGCAGCCACCGGGGCAGAGTCAAGCGCCCCGAGCACGCTTTTGGCCGGATGGCGGAACATACACGAAGCTCGTGCGTGCGCCAAGCGGCGGGACCGCTCCGTCCGGCGACGAAGGGTCTCAGATCGGCACCGCGATCGTCGCCACCAGTCCGGGTGCATTGTCGCCGAGCTCCAGCTTGCCTCCATGCAGACGCGCGACCGAGTCCACCAGCGCCAGCCCCAGTCCCGCCCCCGGCAGGCTGCGCGCGCGATCGAGCCGGCCGAAGCGGGCGAGCGCCTGCGCGCGATCGGCGGGCGAAATGCCGGGGCCGCGATCCGCGACGGAGAAGCGCAAGACGTCCGGCTCCGCCGCCAACGCCAGGGCAATTTCGTCCCCCTGCCCCGCGTGACGCATCGCATTGTCGATCAGGTTGGCGAGTGCCTGGCTGAGCAGCTCGCGGTGCATCGGCAGCTGTGCGACCGGCCCGGGCGGCACCGTCACGGCGAAGCGCAGCCCGGCCTCCTCCACCACGGGTGCGTAGAGATCGGCAATCTCCTCGACCAACGCGACCGGATCGAACGGCACGAGCGCGTCGCGGGGCACCGCTTCGGAGCGGCTGATCTCCAGCAATACCATGAGCATGCGCATCACCAGATCGGTTTCGGCGATCAGCCCCGCGAGCGCGGCCTCGCGCTGCCGGGGCTGGCTGGCGGCCGCCGCGGCTTCGGCGCGGGCGCGCAGTCGTGCGATCGGTGAGCGGAGGTCGTGCGCGATCGAATCGGTGACGATGCGCAGCTCGGCCATCAACCGGTCGATCCGGTCGAGCATGCCGTCGATCCGCTGCGACAGACGGTCGAAAGCGTCCCCGCCGCCCCCCTCGGTTCCAACCCTCCGGGCGAGATCGCCGGCGGCGACTGCATCGACTGCGCCGGCGATGCGGTCGATCCGGCGCGTGACGTAGCGCGTGAGCACGAGCCCGCCGCCGATGCCGAGCACGATCGAGAGCAGGATCGCGAGCAGCAGCGCGCGCTCGATCGTGCGCTGGGCGCGTTCCCAATCATCGAGCATCCGCCCGCTGACCAGCCACTCGCGACCGATCGGGCGGATCGCGACGCCCGCTTCCTCACCCCAATCCTCGCCCGAACCGAGCGCTGCAATGCGAAAAACCTGGGCAGCGGGCGCGAAGGCGAGCCGGTCGGGGCCGACCCCGAGCCGCCGCACGCCCCGGGCGTCGACCAGTGCAGCAACGACCGAATCGTCGTCGGCCGCGGCATCCGCAATCGCCTGCCCGAGCGCGGGAACGCCGCCCGAGCGGTAGACCGCGACAAAGGCGTCGGTCTGCTCGATCGTGTCGCGGCGCAACGCCTCGATCGCATCGTCGTGCGTCTGCTGCCAGATGAGGGCGGCGAGCGCGAGGCTGGTGATCAGCGACAGCAGCACCGCAAGCAGGGCGAGCCGGGCGGTGATCGAAATCCGCATCAGGCGTCGAGCGACAGGCGATACCCCGCACCGCGGACCGTGTGGAGGATCGGCGCATCGAACCCCTCCTCGAGCTTGCGACGCAGGCGACCGATATGCACGTCGACGACATTCGATCCCGGATCGAAATGATAGTTCCAGATCTTCTCGAGCATCATCGTGCGCGTGACGACCTGTCCGGCATGGCGCGCGAGAAACTCGAGCAAGTTGAACTCGCGCCCGCCGATCGGCAGCGCGCGGCCCTGCCGCGTCACACTGCGCGCGAGCAAGTCGATCTCGAGATCGCCGACGGTGAGCCGCGTCACCTGCGGCTCGGCGCCGGAGCCGTCGGCGCGGCGCAGCAGCGCCTCGGCACGCGCGAGCAACTCGGCGAAGGAAAAGGGCTTGGTGAGATAATCGTCGGCTCCGGCATGAAGCCCCTTCACGCGATCGTCGACGGTCCCGAGCGCGGAGAGGACGAGCACCGGCGTGCGGATGTTCGCAGCCCGTAGCGCGCCGAGCATG
>DATLJJ010000154.1:0-9074 GCA_035538975.1 Sphingomonas sp.
CGTCTGACGGCTCGTCATCGGCTGCTCGACGCCGTCGATGAACACCGACATTGCCGAGGTGCCGATCTCGAGCGGATCGCCGTCCCAGATCACCACGTCGCCGCGGCGGCCGGCCTTGAGCGAGCCGAACTCGCCACCCAGTCCCAGCGCCTCGGCCGGACGCGACGTTATCGTCGCGAACGCCTCGCCCCAACTCAGCCCGCTCGCGCCCGGAATACGGCCGAGCGCGACGAGATTGCCCGCGAACTGCTTCTCCCAGCGCGCCTGGCGTGCCTCGTCCTCGTTGATCGTACCGATGCCGACCGTCACCCCCGCAGCCTTCATCCGGCCGATGTTCGACTGGGTGGCCGCGAGCGATTCGAACGAGGCAGGCAGGTCCGCCAGCGCGGAGGCGATCACGGGAACGCCCGCCGCCGCGATCTCTCGCGCCACGGTCCAGCCCTCGGTTGCGCCGACGAGCACGAGCTTGAGGCCCGGGATCTCACGCTTGAGCTGGAGCACGCCGAGAATGTCCGACGCGCGCTCGACATGCGCTAGCAGCGGCACGCGCCCCTGCACCACCGGGACCAGCGCTTCGGCGTCGGCGCGGGTGAGCAGCGCGTCCTTGCCGCGATCGGCGAAGCTCGCGGGATTGCGGATATAGTCGCGCACCTCGAACAGCGCGTTGCGGAGCATCGCATAGGCGGCGGGACGGCTGCCCCCCGCGCTGCGCGCGCCGGTCTCGCCGAACTCCATGAACTGGAAGGCGCGCGGACGCGTCACCGCATCCATGTCGGGCGCGAGATCGATGATCGCGCCCTGCCCGGCGAAGATCGATCCGTTGCTGTTGTCGGGCGCCACTACGGCGCGCGTCACGCCTTCGAGACGATTGATCGCGAGTGGGCTCGATCGGGGATTGACCGCAGGCGCGACATCGAGCGCGGCGTTGAAGGGCGAATTGCCCGCGCTTGTGTCGTTGGTGCCCGAGACTGCGTCGACCTCGACGATGCCCATGCGCGTGAAGCCCGCGAAGATGCCGGGCGTCACATAGCGCCCGCCCGCATCGACCACGCGCACGCCGGCGGGCACCGCGACGCCCGCGCCGGCCGCGACCACGCGCCCTCCGCGAACCACCACGGTGCCGCCCTCTACCGGGCCGGCGCCGTCGCCGATCACGAGTTTCGCATTGGTGATCGCCACGTCCTGCGCGGCAGCGGGGGTCGCCAGCGCCAGCGCGCCGGCCGTGCTCAGGAGAAACTTGCGGATCACTTCACATCCCCCTCGCCCGGCTGGCCGAGCTCGAAATCGGAAACCGGCCGCAGCTTTGGATTGGCGGCGTCGTAGAGCAGCGCGCCATCGACCCACACCATCTGCGGTCGCGTGTAGACGCTGAATGGGTTGCCGTTCCACAGCACGACGTCGGCCATCTTGCCGGGCTTGAGGCTGCCCGTCCTGTCGGCGATGCCCAGCGCCCTGGCCGGGTTGATCGCGAGCCAGCGCCAGGCAGCTTCTTCGGAGATGTTGAGGCCTGCCTTGATCGCCGAAGCCCGTGCCTTGGCAACCTCCTGATTGAGGCGCTGGATGCCGTTCGCGTCGTCCGAATGGATCATCGCGCAGGCGCCCTCCTTTTCGAGGATGGCGAGGTTCTCGGGGACGGCGTCATAGGCTTCCATCTTGAAGCCGTACCAGTCGGCCCACACAGCCGCGCAGGTGTCGTTCTGCTTGAGCAGGTCGGCGATCTTGTAAGCCTCGACCGCGTGGTGGAAAGCCGTGACGCGGTAACCGAACTCCTTCGCCATATCCATGACCACAGCCATCTCGTCGGCGCGGTAGCAATGGTTGTGGACCAGGATCTCGCCCTCGATCACGCCGCGCAGCGTATCCATAGCAAGATCGCGCGCGGGCGGCTCGCCGCCCTTCTCCTCATATTTGTCCCAGCGGCGCTTGTATTCCACCGCGCGAGCCCAGGTCTGGCGATCGACGGCGACATTGCCCATGCGGGTCGAGGGAATGCGGCCCTTGGCGCCATAGACGCGCTTGGGGTTCTCGCCGCAGGCCATCTTCAGACCATAGGGAGCGCCGGGGAACTTCATCCCCTGCATCGTGCGGGCATAGACGTTCTTCACCGTCACCGAGCGGCCGCCGAAGAGGTTGGCCGAACCGGGCAGGATCTGCAGCGTGGTGACGCCGCCGTTGACCAGCGCACGTCCGAAACCCGGGTCCTGCGGCCAGACGCTGTGCTCGGCCCAGACCTCGGCAGTGACCGGCGAGGTCATCTCGTTGCCGTCGGAGAGCGCGTCGACGCCGGGCGAAGGATAGTCGCCCAGATGGCTGTGCACGTCGATCACGCCGGGCGTGAGATATTTGCCCCGCCCGTCGATCACGGTCACGCCGTCGCCGGCGGCGATGTTCGAGCCCACCTCGACGATCTTGCCGTCGCGGAAGAGCACCGATCCGTTCTCGATCCGCCCGCCCTCGCCGTCGAAGATGGTGACGTTGGTCACCAGCGTCGGCGCACCCGGATAGGCGCGATAGGTCGAGGGGAAGGGATCGTGGCTATAACCCTTTCCCTTGCCCGGGCCGTTCGCCGCGGGCTCGGACGCGCTGCTGCGCGGCTCCCCGGCATTCGCGGCGCAACCGCCCAGCGCCAGCACGGCGCCGAGGATCAGGACCGATCGGATCAAGCGCGATTCCTTCCCTGTTCTTGTCTTTGTCGAGAGCGCCCCCGGCGCCTTCGCCAGTGATCGCGGGCCGCGGCGCGTTTGGCAAGCGCGACGCAAAGCCGATATCCTTTAAGACAGCCTTAGGTGTTCATGCCACATCCGCAATGAAACGGAGCTTTCCTCCGCCATCGGTGTTGTGCCATCGGATGGGGGCGAACTGGCCTGTTCAGGGCGGAAGGTTGGGCGTGCAGGACGACACAGGGGCAACCGCCGCCGGTCAGGGCGCTGTCACGAGATTCGACGCCGCCACGCTTGCATCCCTGGGAGCCCTGAGCAGTATCGTCGCGTTGCTCGGATGGATCCTGCATGAGCCGCGGCTCGCGGGCTTCGGGCTCCCCGCCTTTCCGATCTGGCCGCTGACTGCCATCGGCTTCCTCGCGCTCGCTCTTGGTCATCTGGCGGGAATCTGCGGCCGCGGCCGGATCGCGGCACTGCTGTTGGTCGTGCCGGTGACGGTGGCGCTGGTTTCGATATTCCAGACCCTGTCAGGGACGGACATCGGCGTCGACCGGCTGCTGTTCGCGCAAGCCGTCTCGACCTTCGATGCCGCATATCCGGGGCGTACCGGCATCAATCCGGCCGTCTCTTTCCTGCTGCTCGGCAGCGCCGGCTATCTTTCGATCCTGCGCCCGCTTCTCTCCGATGAACTCAAGGCACCCGCGATCACCCTCGCCCTGGGCGCTGCAGCGGTAGCCGCCTTCTTTGCGCTGACCACTTTCCCGGCAATGGCGATCCTGACCTATGCCACGGACGACCCCGCGGCGCGCTATCGCTCGATCTCCGTCCCTTCGACCATCGCCGCGGCCTGCATATCGGGGGCAATCTTCGTCCGCCACGCCGGCAACGACTGGATACGGCTGTTTGCGCCAAGCAGCGGCCGGTGGCGCCTGGCACGACTGCTGCTGCCGCTGGCGCTCGTCGTACCGCTGGTGCCGCCGCTGCTCAGCCTGGTCGAGCAGCGGAACGAATCCCATTCGCTGCTGGCCTTTCAATTGCTTCTGCTGCTGGGCAATCTGCTGCTCGTGGTGCTCGTCGGATATTGGATGGCGATGCGCATCGCGCGCGACCAGGCAGCGCTTTCGGAACTGAGCCACGCGCTCGACAACGCCACGGTGGTGGTGACCACCGCAGACGGCACGATCAGCCACTGGTCGCAGGGATGCGAGCAGCTCTACGGCTGGACCGCGGACGAGGT
Organism: Sphingomonas sp.; assembly: GCA_035538975.1. Taxonomy (GTDB): domain Bacteria; phylum Pseudomonadota; class Alphaproteobacteria; order Sphingomonadales; family Sphingomonadaceae; genus Sphingomonas. Next base: position 3,898 of record DATLJJ010000154.1, read on the forward strand.
TCGTGGCCGGAACAAATATACCGTGCTGCGCTCGCGCTGCGAAAGCAGCGACAATCGCCTCCCGGTGCCCGCCGGCACCAATGCTCAAGAGCTCGTCGAAATCGCCAGAGACGGCCGCGAGCTCCGCATCCTCGAACGCGTGCACCCCGTGCAAAGCCCGTCGAGGGGCCCGCTGCTGGTGCTCGGCATCAACGACATTTCCGAGCGTGTCGAGGCGACCGCGGCCTTGCGCGCGAGCGAGGAGCGGCTCGCCGTCGCCATCTCGACGCACGAGCTTGGCATCTTCGAATGGCATGTCGAGACCGGGCGGATCAACTGGTCCCCCGGCGCCGAACAGCGGCTGGGTCTGGAAGCCGATACGCTCAGCAGCTTCGAAGGCTGGCGGTCGGTCGTGGAGGCTGGGGACGTGCAGAGCGTGCTCGACACGATCTCGCGCACGGTGAAGGCTCGCGCCGACAAGTTCAGCTTTCGCTGGCGGCTCGCGCCGCCGCACAGCATGCGCGCCGTCGAGGGTTCAGCGCGCGCATTCTACGACCATGAGGGCAATCTCGAGCGTGTCGTCGGCGTGATCCTGGACGTGACCGAGCGCGAGGAGCGCGAGGCGGAGTTGCGTCGGCGCGAGGTGCATCTCCAGTCCGTGATCGAGACCGTCCCCGACGCGATCGTCGTGATCAACGAGGAAGGATCGATCCTCCAGTTCAGCTCCGCGGCCGAGACCTTATGGGGCTATCAGGCAGAGGAGGTGATCGGCCGCCCGTTCACCATCCTGGTGCCGATCGCCGAGCGCGAGGGTTCGGAAGCTGTGTTCCGCCGGTTCCTGGAGACCGGACGCGGGCTGGCCGATCGCGTGGTCACCGGCATCGCCCAGACCAGGGACGGACGCTCCTTTCCCATCGAGGCGCGCACCGGCGTTGCCCGCGCCGGCGACGAGATGCTGTTCACGGTCTTCGTGCGCGACCTGACCGATCAGGCGGCCGCCGAAGCGCGGCTGAGCGAACTCAACGCCGAGATCGCCCATGTGTCGCGCCAGAGCGCAATGAGCGAACTCGCGGCCGACATGGCGCACGAACTCAACCAGCCGCTCAGCGCCACCGCCAACTTCCTGGCAGCGGCGCGGATGCTGCTGGAGCGCGACGAGGACCGCGCCCGCATCCTCGACCTGCTGCGGATGGGATCGGAGCAGACCCAGCGCGCCGGCGAGATCATCCGGCGGCTGCGCGCCTTCATGGCCAAGGGCGAGGTCGAGATGCGCGCCGAGCTGGTGGAGACCACCGTGCGCGACGCGGTCGACCTGGTGGTGGTGGGCGCGAGCCAGGTCAACGTCCGCGTCAACCTCCGGCTCGATCCTGAGGTACGCTTCATCTTCGCGGACCGGATTCAGGTGCAGCAGGTGCTGGTGAACCTGCTGCGCAACGCGATGGACGCGCTGCGGCAAGCGGCGCAGCCGGACAAGCTGATCACGATCAGTTCGCGCATGGCCGAAGACCAGATGGTCGAGATCGCAGTCGCCGATAATGGCCCCGGCATGCCTGCGCATGTGTTGGAACATCTTTTCTCGCGCTTTACGACGACGAAAGGCCCCGGCGGCGGAATGGGGATTGGCCTTTCCATCAGCAAGCGTATCATTGAAGCGCACGGCGGAACATTACGCGGCGAAAATCGTCCGGAAGGCGGAGCGTGCTTCCGCTTTACCTTGCCCGCCGTAGAACTGGGGGGAATCGAATGACGAGGACGATCTACATCGTTGACGACGACGACGCGGTCCGTGCCTCGCTCCACAGCCTGCTTTCGGTCCGAAGCGATCTGGTCGTCCGCGGCTTCCGATCGGGCGACGCGTTCCTCGCGGAAGCCGCCGAGCTCGAACCCGGCGTGCTGCTCCTCGATTTCCACATGCCCGGCGCCACCGGGCTGGACGTGCTCCAGGCGCTCGAGGGGAAGACTCCGCGTTTCGTCCCGGTGGTGCTCACGGGCCAGGGCAATGTCGGGCTGGCGGTGCAAGCGATGAAGGCCGGGGCGCTCGACTTCATCGAGAAACCCTATGAAGCCGAAGTGCTGATGCAGGTGATCGACAACGCCTTCGCCCGCCTCGAGGAGAACAGCGAGGAAGCCGCGCGGCTGAACGCCGCCGAGGCCAAGATCGCCCGGCTGAGCCCGCGCGAGACCGACGTGCTCAAGGGGCTGATCGAAGGACGATCGAACAAGATCATCGCCTATGAACTCGACATCAGCCCGCGCACGGTGGAGATCTATCGCGCCAATCTGATGGAGAAGCTGGAAGTGCGCAGCCTCTCCGAGGCGCTGCGCATCGCCTTTGCGGCGGGGCTTTTCCCGAAGGATTGAGCGGGCTCACGGGAATTCCATAGCCCGTGGCCAGACAAAAGGGGCGCTGCGGACTGGCCGCAGCACCCCTTTTTTTTGTGAGCGGGAAAGGCGTCAGGCGGCGGCGAGGCGCTCGCCGTGCAGCCCTTCCATGATCGTGCGGTTGAGCGAGATCAGCTCGGCGATCGGCTCGCGCCCCGCGACCACGTCGCTGGTGAAGCGATCGACCCACAGGCCGAGCGAGATGATCTGCGCGCGAAGCGCATCGGGCAGGCCGTTGCCGTTCGCGCCGCAGTCGGTGGTGAAGGCCGACCACATCTCGCGGTTGCGGTGAAGGGTTGGCATCAGTGCCGCCCCCTTCAGGCCGGCGCGATCGGCCTCCATCATCTCGCCGGTGATCTGGCTCATCAGCCGATATTCGGCCGCGCGGGGCGTTTCGGCCCGGCTGCGGGCCGCCTGATAGGCAGTAAGCGTCATGCTGGCTCCTTTGCTGACGCCTCTATTCTAGGATGATTTCGCCGGTTCGGGGTGCAGCGTTCCTATAAGAATCGTGCGTCCACCCGATGCGGGCGCATTTCCAGGGACACTGCATTGGCCGACTTCATCCTTCCGCATGCCCTTTCCCATGCGCTCGACGGGCGCGCGGGGATCGCTGCGCTTTCGCTCGACTGTTTCGACACGCTGCTGTGGCGCGACACGCACGCGCCGCGCGACCTGTTCGGCGCGCTGCCGGAGATGACCGTGGCGCAGCGCGGCTGGGCCGAGGATCGCGCGCGCAATGCCGTGGCGCTGCGCCACAAGCGGCTGGAAGTGACCATCGGCGAAATCTATCGCGAGTTGCTGCCCAACGGCAGCGAGGCGGAGCGCGCCGCCGCGGTGCAGCGCGAGCTCGATGCCGAGGCGGCACATTGCTTTGCTTTCGCGCCTACGGTCGCACTGATGCGCGAGGCCAGGGCCCGTGGCCTCCAGGTCTTTATCGTCAGCGACACCTATCTCGATGCCGACCAGCTCGGCCGGCTGATCGCCGCCGCTGCCGGGAACGAGGTGGCGGCGCTGATCGACCGCATCTTCTGCTCCTCGGCTTATGGCGTGCCCAAGGCCAAGGGCCTCTACGGCCATGTGCTCCGCGAACTCGATATCGCGCCCGAGGCAATCCTGCACATCGGCGACAACAAGTCCGCGGACGTCGACGGCGTCGCGCCCTTCGGCGTCCAGACGCTCCACCTGCGCCAGTTCGGCGAGGCGGCCGAGCAGCGGCTGCGGCTCGAGGCGGCGGTGAGCGCGATGCTCCACCCCAATGTTGCCGAGACCGCAGTCACCCACCAGCCGCACCGCGCCACGGTCGCCGCCGGCGAGCCGGCGATCGACGATGCGGCCGAAGCGTTCGGCTTCTCCACCCTCGGCCCTGTGCTCCACGCCTTCGACCGCTGGCTGGCGGCCGAGGCCGAAGCGCTGCAAGCCAGGAACGGCGGACGCGTACACTGGCTCTTCCTGATGCGCGACGGGCATCTGCCGCGCCTCGTCCATCAGGTTGTCGGCAATGCCGCGCCGGGGCATGCGATCGAGATCAGCCGCTTCACCGCGACGGCCGCCTCCTTCCGCGACGAAGAGGCGATCGCCCGCTTCCTCGAGCTGGAATTCGAGACCGACCTGCGCGTGCTGGCGAAGCAGTTGCTGCTTCCTCCCGCCGAGACCGCTGCGATCCTCAAGGACCTGCCGGCAAAGGACCGCATCCTCGCCTTCGCCAGGGCGATCCGCACCCCCGCGCGCGTCGCGCGCATCGTCAAGAATTCGCAGGCCTATGCCGAGCGGCTGGCGGCGCATGTCCGCGGCATGGTCGATCCCGCGCCGGGCGACACGCTGATGCTCGTCGATCTCGGCTACAACGGCACTGTCCAGAACGAAGTCGAGCCGGTGCTGCGCCGCCTGCTCGGAGTCGAGGTGGCGGGCCGCTATCTGCTGCTGCGCGAGCAGTTCCGCACCGGCTTCGACAAGCGCGGCTTCCTCGACGACCGCCATTACGACGGTGACCTGCTCGAGGCGCTGGCGTCGAACGTCGCAGTGCTCGAGCAGACCTGCACCGCGGCCCAGGGCTCGGTGGTGGACTATGCGCCCGACGGCACGCCGATCCGCCGCAACACCAGCATCAAGGGTCGCCAGAGCCTCGTGCGTGATCGCATCCAGTCCGGCTGCCTGCGCTTCGTTCGCGAGCAGCGCGCGGCGGCGATCCGCGCCGTCCAGCCCGACGAACTCACGCAGTGGCGCCGGGGCGCGGCCGCCGTGCTCGCGCGGCTGATGTTCCTGCCGCAGGCGCACGAGCTCGCAGTGGTCGGGCAGTTCGAGCATGACGTGAACCTGGGCGTCGACAACACGGTGCCGCTGTTCGATCCCGCCGTCGCGCAGCGCGGGCTTCGCCAGCGCGGGCTCTTCTACATGAAGGGCGCACACCGCATGTACCTGCCCGCCGAGCTGCAGGGCGAGGGACTGGCGATCAAGCTCGCGCTGCTCGCCCATAAGCGCTTCGGGCTCACGCTCAAGTTCAACGACTTCGTCGATCGCACGATCCAGCTGCCGGTGATCGCCGCCGACGGCGCGCAGGCGAGCACGACCACGATCACCGCCACGCCCACGCACGACGGCTATTATCTGGCCGCCATCCCGGTGGGCGACTGTCGCTATTCGGTGGGGCTGCTGTTCGGACAGCTCTATGACTGGGTACAGATGGAGAGCGCCACCTTCATCCCCGTGGAGGCGTTTCTCAGCGACAAGGCTGCCACTGCGATCGAAGTGCCGGCCGTGCCTTCGCTCGAGGGAATGGAGCAGACCGCGCCCTGGCTCTTCCGCTGCGAAGACGAGTT
>DATLJJ010000155.1:0-4905 GCA_035538975.1 Sphingomonas sp.
GACTCCCGAGTGCAGGATGCGCACCTTGATGTCGTCGGTCGAGATCTTGTTGAGCGCGCCCACGATCGCCTCGACCGTACCTTGGGTATCGGCCTTGACCACCAGCGGATATTCCTGCGCCTGCTTCTCCTTGAGCGCCGAGAACATGCTCTCGAGGCTCGCCGGCGCCTGGGTGGTGCGCTTCTGGAGCGCCACGCCCTGACGGTATTCGGCGACTTCGCGCGCACGCGCCTCGTTCTCGACGACCTGCAGCGGATCGCCCGCCATCGGCACGCCCGAGAGGCCGAGCACCTCGACCGGCATCGCCGGCCCGGCTTCCTTGACCTGACGACCCTTGTCGTCGACCAGCGCGCGGACCTTGCCGCTCTCGGCGCCGACGACGAACACGTCGCCGACCTTGAGCGTGCCGCGGTTGACGAGGATCGTCGCGACCGGGCCGCGGCCCTTGTCGAGCTTGGCCTCGATCACCGTGCCTTCGGCCTCGCGGTCCGGATTGGCCTTGAGGTCGAGCAGTTCCGCCTGGATCTGGATCTTCTCGATCAGCTGCTCGAGGCCGATCTTCTTGAGCGCCGAGACTTCGACGTCCTGCGTCTCGCCGCCCATCTCCTCGACGATCACTTCATGCTCGAGCAGGCGCTCGCGCACGCGCTGCGGGTTGGCGCTGTCGAGGTCGACCTTGTTGATCGCCACGATCATCGGCACGCCCGCCGCCTTGGTGTGATTGATCGCCTCGATCGTCTGCGGCATCAGCCCGTCGTTCGCGGCCACCACCAGCACGACGATGTCGGTGACGTTGGCGCCACGCGCGCGCATCTCGGTGAAGGCTTCGTGGCCCGGCGTGTCGAGGAAGGTGACCTTCGACTTGTCCTTGAGCGTCACCTGATAGGCGCCGATGTGCTGGGTGATGCCGCCGGCCTCGCCCTTGACCACGTCGGTGCCACGCAGCGCGTCGAGCAGCGAGGTCTTGCCGTGGTCGACATGGCCCATGATCGTGACCACCGGCGGGCGCGGCTGGAGCTTGTCCGCCGGATCCTCGGTGGTGTCGACCGCGATGTCGACGTCGCTCTCGCTCACGCGCTGGATGTTGTGCCCGAATTCGGTGACGAGCAGCTCGGCGGTGTCCTGATCGATCGTCTGGTTGACGGTGACCGGCATGCCCATCTTGAACAGCGCCTTCACGAGGTCGGCGCCCTTCTCGGCCATACGGTTGGCGAGTTCCTGGACGGTGATCGCCTCGGGGACGACCACGTCGCGGACCTGCTTGGCCTGGGGCTCGCGCGGGCCGCCGAAGGAGCGGCGATGCTCCTTCTCACGCGCACGCTTGAGCGCCGCCAGGCTGCGCGCGCGGGCGCCGTCGTCGCCGCCGAGCGCACGATTAACGGTGAGCTTGCCCGACTGGCGCCGGTCGTCGCCCTTGCGATCGCGCGACGGACGCGCGGGCTCGGGGCCGCGGCGCGGCGGAAGGCCGCCGGCGGGCGCCGGACGCGAGGGAGAAGGCGCAGCGTTGCCAGCCGGCGCCGGCGCGGATGCCTCGCGCTCCTGACGCTGGGGCTCGGGCTTGGGCTGCGGCTTCGGGATCTCGGGACGCTGCACCGGCGTGAAGCGACGCGGCGCAGGCAGACTCGGATCGAGCTGGAGCGTCACGGGCTGCGGCGCGGGCTTCGGCGCAGGGGCCGGAGCGTGCGTCGGCGCGGGAGCGGGAGCCGGCGCGGGTTCCGCAGCCTTGGGCTCTTCCTTCGGAGCCGGGGGTGCCTTGGCAGCCTCGGCCTCGGCGCGCGCGCGCTCCTCGAGGCGGCGGGCTTCGGCCTCGGCGGCCTCCGCACGCTCGCGCTCCTCGCGGCGTCGCGCTTCCTCGAGCGCATTCATGCGCTGCTCTTCGGCCTCGCGCAGCAGGCGCGCCTGGCGCTCCTGCGGAGTCTCGTTCGAGACGGCCGGGCGCGGCGCAGGGGCTGCGGGCCGCGGAGCGGGCGCAGGCGCAGCGGGCTGCGGCGGCGGCGCAGCCTCCGCCTGCTGCGGCTGCGCGTCGCCGGACTGGGGACCCAGCACACGACGGCGCTTGACCTCCACGACCACGGTATTCGAGCGGCCATGGCTGAAGCTCTGCTTCACCTTGCCCGTCTCGACCGTGCGCTTCAGCCCCAGCGGCGCGCGCATGCCCAGTTTCGGCTTATCGTTGTCCGTGTCGCTCATGCGGCTCTTCAAAGTCCTTCGGTATGTTCTTCGTCGTGTTCGTTCGGTCGCACGTCGTTCCCGTGTGCCGATGCGCCCTGCGAGTGCGTTTCGCAAGGCTCGAGGCCAGGATCGGGTCCGATGAAATGCAGCCAGCGGTCGAGCGCGTCGCTCACCCGCTTCGCCGCCCGGGCGTCGGTCAGTCCGGCGTGTACCACATTTTCGCGGCCAAGCGCCAAGGACAATATGGTGCGCGGCACGGGCAATGTTAACCCCTTGAGGTCCGTGCCTTCCCGGTCGGTTCCCACGCGCCACGCCTGCGCGAGCTTGCGCGCGCCGTCCTCACCCGCATCGCTCGCATGGAGCAGCAGAAAGAGCTGGCCCGATCGCGCCGCATTCTCGATCCGGTCGCCGCCGATCGCGACATGCCCGGCCTTGAACTCGAGTCCCAGCCTGTCGAGTGCGTTTCGCTGCAGCTGGATCGCGATCCTCTCGCCGAGATCGTCGGGCACGCGGACGTCGCCGGTCTTGAACGCACGCGAAAGCGCGCCCTTGAGCCGGCCCTTGGCCTGCGCGGCCTCGAGCTCGGCACGCCCGACTCCGATCCACGCCCCGCGTCCCGGAGCCTTGGCGCGAACGTCGGGAAGCACCTCGCCGTCAGGCGAGAGCGCAAGCCGGATCAGCCCCTCGCGCGGCGATTCCTCGCGGCTGAGGATGCAGGTGCGCACTGCTCCCCCTCCCGCTTGCGGAAGGGGGCTGGGGGGTGGGCCCGCGCCATCCGCGAGCGCATCGCTCGTGGAGGCCGGGCGTCCACCCCTCGATCCCCTCCCGCGAGCGGGAGGGGAAGCGCCAGTCGTTAGCCGGCGAGTCTCATTGCCCGGAGTCCGCAATTGCGTCCTCCCCACCGGCGTTCGCCGCCGGCTCTTCGTCCGCGAACCAGTGCGCGCGGGCAGCCATGATGATCTCGTTGCCCTGCTCGTCGGTCAGACCATATTCGGCGAGGATCCCGCCCTTGTCCTCCGAACGCTCCGAACGGGTGTTCTCGCCGCGGCGGCGCGGCTCGGCGCGCTTCTTCTGCACCAGCTCGTCGGTGGCGAGATCGGCGAGGTCGTCGAGCGTCTTGATGCCCGCCTTGCCCAGCGTGACCAGCATCGCCTCGGTCATATAGGGCATGGTGGCGAGATCGTCCTCGACGCCCAGCGCGCGGCGCTCCTCGCGATTGGCCTGCTCGCGGCGTTCGAGCGCTTCCTGCGCGCGGCTCTGCAGCTCCTGCGCGAGGTCCTCGTCGAAGCCCTCGATCGAGGCCAGCTCGTCGAGCTCGACATAGGCGACTTCCTCGAGCGCGCTGAAGCCCTCGGCAACCAGCAGCTGGGCCAGCGTCTCGTCGACGTCGAGCTCGTTCTGGAACATCTCGCTGTTCTGCACGAACTCCTGCTGGCGCTTCTCGCTCGCGTCGGTCTCGGTCAGGATGTCGATCGCCTTGGCAGTGAGCTGCGAGGCGAGACGGACATTCTGGCCGCGGCGGCCGATCGCCAGGCTGAGCTGGTCGTCGGGAACCACGACTTCGATCCGGTCCTCTTCCTCGTCGATCACGACGCGGCTGACGTTCGCCGGCTGGAGCGCGTTGACGACGAAGGTCGCGGTGTCGGGCGACCAGGGAATGATGTCGATCTTCTCGCCCTGCATTTCCTGCACGACGGCCTGCACACGCGAGCCCTTCATGCCGACGCAGGCGCCGACCGGGTCGATGCTCGAATCATGGCTGATCACGCCGATCTTCGCGCGCGAGCCCGGGTCGCGGGCGGCCGCCTTGATCTCGATGATGCCGTCGTAGATCTCGGGCACTTCCTGCGCGAACAGCTTCTTCATGAAGTCGGGGTGCGCGCGGCTGAGGAAGATCTGCGGCCCGCGGTTCTCGCGGCGGACGTTGAGGATGATCGAGCGGACGCGGTCGCCGACGCGGACGACTTCGCGCGGGATCTGCGCGTCGCGGCGAATCACGCCCTCGGCGCGGCCCAGGTCGACCACGACGTGACCGAACTCGACGCGCTTGACCACGCCGGTGATGATCTCGCCGACCCGGTCCTTGAACTCCTCGTGCTGGCGCTCGCGCTCCGCGTCGCGGACCTTCTGGAAGATGATCTGCTTCGAAGCCTGCGCCTGGATGCGGCCGAACTCGATCGGGGGCAGCGGATCGACGATATAGTCGCCGACGACCGCGCCCTTCTGGAGCTTCTGCGCGTCCTTGACCGAGACCTGCTTGAAATAGTCGTCAACCGCCTCGACCACTTCCACCACGCGCCACAGGCGGAGATCGCCGGTGTTGGGGTCGAGCTTCGCGCGGATGTCGTTCTCGACGCCATAGCGGTTCTTCGCGGCGCGCTGGATCGCGTCTTCCATCGCCTCGATGACGATGGCCTTGTCGATCAGCTTCTCGCGCGCGACCGCATCGGCGATGGCAAGCAGTTCGGCCTTGTTCGCGGAAATGGCAGTGGCCATCAGTCTTGTTCCTCGTTCTCGAACTCTTCGGCGCCTTCGATGGAAAGGGGCACGGTTGCGGCAATCAGTGCGTCGGTCATCAGCAGCTTGGCGTCGGCAATCGCGCCGAACGGCACCGTGACTTCGCGATATTTGCGGACGTCGATGGTGACCTGCTCACCCTCCACACCCTTCAGAATCCCCGTGAGCTGCTTGCGCCCGTCCTCGGTCGGCTCGACCAGGTTGAGCCGCGCCTCG
>DATLJJ010000156.1:0-19773 GCA_035538975.1 Sphingomonas sp.
GTGATCGCAACCACGACCCTCAACGAGGCGATCGGCGAAGGCCGGGCGCGTATCGAAGGCCAGGTACAGACGATGGTGCAGCAGATCCTCGACGAATATCGCTCGGGCATCCGCATCCAAGGCGTCGCCATCCAGAAGGCCGCGGCGCCGCAGGCCGTCGACGAGGACTTCAAGCAGGTCACCGCCGCCCAGCAGGAGGCACAGGCCAACAAGAACAACGCCAACGCCTATGCCCAGCAGATCATCGCCGCGGCGCAGGGCGAGGCAGCCGAGTTCGACAAGATCTTCGAGCAGTACAAGCTCGCTCCCGAGGTGACTCGCCGCCGCATGTATTACGAGACGATGGAACAGATCCTCGCGCGTACCGACAAGACGATCGTCGAGTCGCCGGGCGTGACGCCCTATCTGCCGCTGCCGGCGCTTCGCCAGCGCGCGCCCGCGGAGGCCGAGGCCGAAGCCCAGCCCCGCGCGCAGCAGGGAGGGACGGCGCGATGATCCGCACCTGGCTCCGCAGCCCGATCGCAATCGCAGTCGCCGCGCTGATCGCGCTGGTGGTGGTGCTCAGCACCTTCACCATCGTTCCCGAGACCAAGCAGGCAGTTATCCTGCGGCTCGAACAGCCTTATCGCACCGTCAACGCCTATCAGGCGGGCGAGCAGTTCGGCCGCACCCAGGCGGGCCCGATCTTCCGCATTCCCTTCGTCGATCGCGTCGTCTGGGTCGACAAGCGCGTGCTCGACATCGATCTGCCGAATCAGCCGGTGCTCTCGACCGACCAGCTCCGGCTCGAAGTCGATGCCTTCGCCCGCTTCCGCGTGGTCGATCCGCTCAAGATGGTGGTGACCGTCGGCAACGAGGAGCGTGTGCGCGACCAGCTCCAGCCGCTGTTCGGCTCGTCGCTCCGGAACGAGCTCGGCCGTCGCCCATCGGCGGTGCTGCTCACTGCCGAACGCGGGCAGGTGATGGACAACATCCAGGCCTCGCTCCAGCGGCTCGCCAGCCAATATGGCGTTCAGATCGTCGACGTGCGGATCAAGCAGACCGAGCTGCCCAGCGGCGCCCCGCTCGAGAGCGCGCTCAACCGCATGGCCACCGCGCGCCGGCAGGAAGCCGCGACGATCAAGGCGCAGGGTCTCAAGGAAGCGCAGATCATCCGCGCCAACGCCCAGGCGCAGGCTGCGCAGATCTATGCCCAGGCGTTCAACAAGGATCCTGCCTTCTACGACTTCTACCGCGCGATGCAGTCGTACCGGCAGACCTTCCTTGCGCAGGGCGAAGGCAAGGGCGAGACCCAGATCATCCTCTCGCCCCAGAACAGCTACCTGCGCGAGTTCATGGGGCAACGATGAGCCTGTCGGTTCGTTCATATTCAATCGGCGTTCAGCAAGCCGGCGCAAGAAAACGCGCCGAACGCTTCTCCTTCCTTTGAGAGGATCACCACACGTGCGTTACGTATACGCTCTCACCACAGCCATCCTCCTGAGCGGCGGCGCCGCCGCCCTGACGCTGAACCAGCCGGCGGGCGCGCAGACCGCGCAGAACGAGCCCGGCGCCATCCAGGCCAGCGCACCGCGTGGCGGAGCGCCGATGAGCTTTGCGGACATGGTCGCGCGGCTCCAGCCGGCAGTGGTCAACATCTCGACCAGCCAGCGCATCCCCGCCGCCGCCAATCCCTTTGCGGGCACGCCGTTCGAAATGTTCGGCGGCCCCAGCCGGGGCCCCCAGCGCGCCGAATCGCTCGGCTCGGGCTTCCTGATCTCGGCCGACGGCTACATCGTCACCAACAACCATGTGGTGACGGCGGGCACGCGCGGCGCAGTGGTCGAATCGATCACCGTCAAGCTTTCCGACAACCGCGAGTTCAAGGCCAAGCTGATCGGCCGCGACGTGCCGTCCGACCTCGCCGTGCTCAAGATCGAGGGCAGCGGCCTGCCCTATGTCCGCTTCGGCGACTCGCGCCAGGCGCGCGTTGGCGACTGGGTCGTCGCGATCGGCAGCCCGTTCGGCCTCGGCGGGTCGGTGACCGCGGGCATCATCTCGGCCACGCATCGCGTGACCGGCCAGGGCGGCGCCTATGATCGTTTCATCCAGACCGACGCCTCGATCAACCGCGGCAACTCGGGCGGCCCGATGTTCGACCTTCAGGGCAATGTGATCGGCGTCAACTCGCAGATCCTCTCGCCCACCGGCGGCAATGTCGGCATCGGCTTCGCCATCCCGGCCGAACAGGCCAAGCCGATCGTCGATACGCTGATGCGCGGCGCTTCGGTGCAGCGCGGCTATCTGGGGGTCGGCATCCAGCCGCTCACCACCGACATCGCCAGCGCACTCGGCCTGCCCCGCGACCGCGGCGAGCTGATCGCGCGCGTCGAGCCGGGTCAGCCCGCCGAGCGCGCCGGCATCAGGCAGGGCGACGTGATCGTGAGCGTCAACGGGCAGGAAGTGACGCCCGACCAGACGCTCTCCTTCCTCGCCGCTAACATCGCGCCTGGCACGCGCGTTCCCGTCGAGCTGATCCGCGACGGCCGCCGCCAGACGGTACAGGTCACGGTCGGCACGCGTCCACCCGAGGAGCAGCTCGCCGGCTTCGACCCCGAAGACGACAGCGGCGTTCCCGGCGGCGATGATCAGCAGACGGCTCCGGCCGCGGCTTCGCTCGGTATCTCGGTCACGCCCCTCACGCCGCAGATCGCGCGCAGCCTCGGGCTCGGCGCGGACATCAAGGGCGTCGTGGTGCTCGGCACCGATCCGAACAGCGACGCCGCGGGCAAGGGCATCCGCCGCGGTGACGTGATCGTCTCGGTCAACCGGGCGCCCGTCGCCACCGCGGCCGACGTCACGCGTCTGGTCGCCGAGGCGCGGCGCGCCGGCCGTGATCAGGTGCTGCTGTTCATCCAGCGCCGCAACATCGGCAATTTCGTCGCCGTCGAGATCGGCGAGTAAAATCCCCGTCAAACGGGCTGACCGATGCCCGTTTCTCCCCTAATGTTTCCTGCGCAAGCGGAGGAGGCACGATGGGAGAGACGGGCATTTTCGTTGGCGGCGCCAACGGCAAGCGGCTGGAGCTGGTGCTCCGTCGAGCCAACCGCCACGGGCTGATCGCAGGCGCCACCGGCACCGGCAAGACCGTCACGCTGCAAGGGCTCGCGGAGGGCTTCTCCAACGCAGGCGTGCCGGTGTTCGTCGCGGACGTGAAGGGCGATCTTTCGGGTCTCGGCATGCCCGGCTCGCCTACCGCGAAGGTCCATGAAGCCTTCGCGCAGCGCGCGCAGGAGATCGGCGACGGCGAATGGCGCTATGCCGAGACACCGGTGCAGCTGTGGGATCTGTTCGGCGAGCAAGGCCACCCGATCCGCGCTACCGTCTCCGAAATGGGCCCGCTGCTGCTCGCGCGGCTGATGGGGCTCAACGAAGTGCAGGAAGGCGTGCTGACGATCGCCTTCACCGTCGCCGACAAGGACGGGCTGCTGCTGCTCGACCTCGACGATCTCCAGTCGATGCTGGCGCACTGCGTCGAACGCGCGGACGAGCTCACTGCCACCTATGGCAATGTCTCGAAGCAGAGCGTCGGCGCGATCCAGCGCTCGTTGCTGCAGCTCCGCTCGCAGGGCGCCGAGCATTTCTTCGGCGAACCCGCGCTCGACATCGCCGACTTCATCAAGACCGACGATTCGGGCCGCGGGGTCGTCAACGTGCTCGCCGCCGACAAGCTGATGGCCAGCCCGCGGCTGTACGCCAGCTTCCTGCTCTGGCTGCTCTCCGAGCTGTTCGAGACGCTTCCCGAGATCGGCGATCCCGACAAGCCGAAGCTCGTCTTCTTCTTCGACGAAGCGCATCTGCTGTTCGAGGACGCGCCCAAGGCGCTGCTCGACAAGATCGAGCAGGTCGTGCGGCTGATCCGCTCGAAGGGCGTCGGCGTCTATTTCGTGACGCAGAACCCGATCGACATTCCCGAGGACATTGCGGGCCAGCTCGGCAACCGTATCCAGCACGCGCTACGCGCCTTCACGCCGCGCGAGGAGAAGGCGATCCGATCGGCCGCCGAGACCTTCCGCGCCAATCCCGGTGTCGACGTCGCGACTGCCATCACCGAGCTCAAGGTCGGCGAGGCGCTGGTCTCGCTGCTCCAGGACGACGGCGCCCCGAGCCCGGTCGAGCGCACGCTGATCAAGCCCGCAGCCTCGCGCGTCGGTCCGCTCACCGTCGAGGAACGCAAGGTGCTGATCGAGACCGACGCGATCGGCGCCAAATATGACGAAGTGATCGACCGCGAATCGGCTGAGGAACTACTCGGCGCCAAGGCACAGGTCGCCGCGGCAGCCGCCGCCGAAGCCAAGGCCGCGACCGAGGCCGAGAAGGCCGCTGCCGCGAAGGCCAAGGAAGACGCGCGCCTCGCCAGGGAAGCCGCGCGTGCGCAGCGCGAGGCCGAACAGGAACAGCGCCGTGCCGAGCGCGAGGCGGCGAACTCGCCGTGGAACCGCGCGATCAAGTCCGCGACCCGCTCGGCCAGCTCGGCCGTGGGGAGGACCGTCGCCAACGAGGTCTCGAAGCAGGTCTTTGGCTCGTCACGCGGCGGCGGCATGATCGGCGGGCTGGTCCGCGGCGTGCTTGGCGGTCTCTTCCGGGGCTAGCCGGCCGCTACTCCCCGCTCCCGCCCTGTTTCGGCGGCTTGAGCGCAAAGGTGAGGGCGAAGCACGCACCGGGATCGGCGGACGAGACTTCCAGCTCGCCGCCGAGCTGCCGGGCAAGGCTGGTGATCACGCGTATTCCCAAGCTCGATCGCGCGCGATCGAGATCGAACCCGTCGGGAAGGCCGCCGCCCGAATCGGAGACTTCTAGGCGGTAGCGGCCCTTGGCAAGCCGCTTGCCGATGATGCGCACCTCGCCCTCCTCACCGGCGGGATAGGCGTGTTTGTACGCGTTGGTGACGAGCTCGTTGACGAAGAGCCCGATCGGAACCGCCATGTCGGCGGAAACAATCGCAGGATCGACCTCGGCCCGCGTCGTGTGGCTCGGGGCGGAGGCTGCCATGGTGGTGGCGAGATTCGACAGGAACGGCGCGAGATCGACCGCGCGCGCGTCTGCCTGGCGCCAGAGCTGATCGTGCACCGTCGCGACCGACAGCACCCGTGAGGAGGCATCCTCCAGCGCCTCGCGCGTATCATCGTCCTGCAGGCTGCGCGCCTGGAGGTTGAGCAGTGCCGACACCAGCGCGAGGCTGTTCTTCACGCGGTGGCTGATCTCCCCCATCAGCAGTTTCTGGAAATCCTCGCGCTCGCGCTGTTCGGTGATGTCGGTGTTGGTGCCGAACCAGCGGACCACGCGCCCATCCGAATCGCGGATCGGCAGTGCGCGCGACAGGAACCAGCGGTACTCGCCATCGGCGCGGCGCAGCGGGAAGATGTCCTCCCAAAGCTCCCCCGTAGCCCAGCTGTGCTTGATACGCTTGACCACCCGGTCGACATGGTCCGGATGGTGGACCTTGCGCCAGCCCCAGCCCACCACTTCCTCGGGCGTGGTGCCGGTATATTCGTACCAGCGCTGATTGTACCAATCGATCCAGCCATTCTCGTCAGCCATCCAGGCGAGCTGCGGCAGCGAATCGGCCATGGCGCGCAGATCGCTCTCCGCGCGTTTGGCGTCATCGATGTCGGTACAGACGCCGATGCCCTTCTCCACCTTTCCGGCGGCATTGCGGATCGCCGTGATGCGCAGCTGGAACCAGCGCCATACGCCGTCTGCCCGGCGGATACAGCATTCCACTTCGTGCGGCTCGCCGGTCTCCGCGCCTTCGCACCATGCCGCGAAAGCACGGTCCCCGCTGTCGCCGAACACCCGCCGCCAGCCCGAGCCGAGCAGTGCCTCGCCCGGCAGTCCGGTGTAGATGCAATATTGCTGGTTCACATAGGTGTTGCACCCTTCCCCGTCGCATTCGAAGACCAGTCCGGGGATCGCGTCGGCGACTTCGCGGAAGCGCGCCTGGCCCGCCTCGGCCTGGATCGCACGCTCGCGCTCGCGAACCTCGCCGGTGACGTCCTCGACCTGGTGGATGATGTAGGCCACCGAACCGTCCGCCCCGACGACGGGGACGTTGCGCGGCTGCCACCAGCGTTCCTCGAACGCGCCGCCGGGGCCGCGAATGTCGTATTTCTGAAGCGCCATCACATCGGCCCGGCCCGTCGCCATCACGCGTTCGAGCGAAGCGGTGAGGTTCGCGACGCCGGTCGCCTCCGGGTCGTCGGGGTTGTCGGGAAAGACGTCGAACAGCTTGCGGCCGATCACGTCCTCAAGCCCGGTATTGGTCACTTCCAGCCGCGCCTTGTTGGCGGCGACCATCACATAGTCGGGGGGCTGGATGATGAGCGAAGGCACCACCAGCGCGTCGAATATCGCGCGATAGTCGAGTTCGGCGGAGCGGGGCTCTCCTGGCGCCAGCAGCGAGTCCGACATGGCCTGCTCGAGTTGCATGGGGCGTTCAACGCCCGACCGGCGGCGACGCTCCGAACGGCCGCCCCTCGGCACTGAGCGGAAATCGCTTCCAAACTACGGTTTCACCTGTCACCATCGCGCGATGCACGTGTCGGCTGTCACCTGGGGCCTGGATGGGCAGCGCTGTGCGCGCTCGATCGTCCGCGGGCGACCGACAGCCGGCCTTTCTCACCGAACCTTCTGACGCCGGAGTCCCGCCGCCGATGGCCACCGCCGCCCCCGCCCGCGCTCCGCTCGAACTCACGCTTCGCGGCGTGCTGCTCGGCGGCGCGATCACCCTGCTGTTCACCGCCGCCAACGTCTATGCCGGGCTCAAGGTCGGGCTGACCTTCGCCACCTCGATCCCTGCCGCCGTGGTCTCGATGGCGATCCTGCGCTTCTTCCGGGGCAGCTCGATCCTCGAGAACAACATCGTCCAGACCATCGCCAGCGCCGCGGGGACGCTCGCGGCGATCGTCTTCGTGCTGCCGGGCCTGATCATGGTCGGCTGGTGGACGGGCTTCCCCTATTGGACCACCGTCGCGGTGTGCATCACCGGCGGCGTGCTGGGCGTGATGTTCTCCGTGCCCCTCCGCCGCGCGCTGGTGACGGGCACCGACCTCCCCTATCCCGAAGGCGTCGCAGCGGCCGAGGTGCTCAAGGTCGGCGCGGCGAGCGGCGTGGGCGATGCCGAGAACGCGCGCGGGCTGCGCGTGCTGGTGCTCGGGTCGCTCTTCTCTGGGGTGTTCGGCCTGCTCGGCAAGAGCAAGCTGGTCGCCGAGGAGGCATCGCGCAACTTCGCCATCGGCAGCACGGCGTCGGGCTTCTCGACGAGCTGGTCGATGCTGCTGATCGGCGTCGGGCACCTCGTCGGCCTCTCGGTCGGCGCGGCGATGTTCTTCGGCATGCTGATCTCCTGGACCGTGCTCGTCCCCTGGTTTGCCTCGGGCGGCGACCTCTCGGCCGGCGTCGATGCGCTGGTGGGCGGCACCTTCCGCGGCGAGGTCCGCTTCGTCGGCGCCGGAACCATCGGCGTCGCGGCGATCTGGTCGCTGCTCAAGATCATTGGCCCGATCGTCGCCGGCTTGCGCTCGGCGCTCGCCGCGTCGCGCGCGCGCGCAGGCGGAGAGGCGCTGCCGATCACCGAGCGCGACTTGCCGATCGGCGTGGTCGCGCTGGCGACGCTGGCGACGCTCGTGCCGATCGCCTGGCTGCTGTGGAACTTCTCGGCGGGCGGGCCGGTGCACGATTATCCGCTCGCGGTGATCGGCGGCTCGCTGCTCTACGTGCTCGTCGTCGGCGTGCTGATCGCGGCTGTGTGCGGCTATATGGCAGGGCTGATCGGCGCCTCCAATTCGCCGGTCTCGGGCGTAGGCATCCTCGCGGTGCTCGGCGCCTCGCTGCTGCTCGTGCTGATCTTCGGGCACCAGTCCGATCCGACGCGCACCAACGCGCTGATCGCCTATGCGCTGTTCACTACCGCGATCATCTTCTCGGTGGCGACGATCTCGAACGACAACCTGCAGGATCTCAAGACCGGCCAGCTCGTCGGCGCGACGCCGTGGAAGCAGCAGGTCGCACTGATTCTGGGCGTGGTGTTCGGCTCGCTGGCCATCCCGGTGGTGCTCGACCTGCTCAAGGACACGCTCGGCTTCGTCGGCATGCCCGGCGCGGGCGAGAATGCCCTCTCCGCGCCGCAGGCGGCGCTGATCTCGTCGATCGCCAAGGGCGTGCTCGGCGGCGATATCAACTGGCACCTGATCGAACTCGGCGCCGCGATCGGCGTGGGCGTGATCGTGATCGACGAGTTGCTCGGCCGCGCCGGCAAGATGCGGTTGCCTCCGCTCGCGGTGGGCATGGGCATCTACCTGCCGATGGGGCTTACGCTGCTGATCCCGGTCGGTGCGCTGATCGGCCATTTCTACGAACGCTGGGCGAAGCGCACCGCCAATCCCGATTTCGCCGAGCGCATGGGCGTGCTCGCCGCGACCGGGCTGATCGTCGGCGAGAGCCTGTTCGGCGTCGCCTTCGCGGGCATCCTCGCCTGGGCCAACCGCAACTCGCCGATCCCGCCCAACGACGCGCCGCTGGCGATCGCAGGCGAGGGCTTCGAGACGATAGCGATGGTGGTCGCGCCGCTGCTCTTCTTCGGCCTGATCGCGCTGATCTACGCGATCACGCGCCGAATGGTCCGCGCTACCCCCCCGAGCCAGCTGCCCGAAGGCGAGGCGGACATCGCAACCTATCGCTGAGCGCTATTCCAATCCTCCCCCCTGCGGGGGAGGATTCGAGGGCCTCAATCCATCTGGTCGAGCAGCGCCTTCACCGGCGTGAAGGCGAAGGCGACCGAGCTGTCGGCCACGCCATAGGGGATGAACAGCTTGTCACCGTGCTTGATGGCGCCGCACGTATAGACCACGTTCGGCACATAGCCCTCGCGGTCCTGGTCGGCGGCGGCAAGCAGCGGTTCCTTCGAGCGCGCGAGCACCTTCGACGGATCGTTCTTGTCGAGCAGCGCCGCGCCGATCGAATATTTGCGCATCGCGCCCACGCCGTGGGTAAGCACCAGCCAGCCCTCGTCGACTTCGATGGGCGGCCCGCAATTGCCCATCTGGACGAGCTCCCACGGATATTGCGGCTTGATGAGCAGCTCGCCGCCTTCCCAGCGGGTGATGTCGTCGGATGCGTGGAGAAAGATGTTCTCGCCGTCCTGGCGGCCGAGCATCATGTAGCGCCCGCCGATCTTGCGCGGGAACAGCGCCATGCCCTTGTTGCGCGAGGCGCCGCCGCTCATCGGCACCAGATCGAAGCTGCGCCAGTCGCGCGTGCGCAGCAGCTCGGACTGGATCACCGATCCGTTGTAGGCGGTATAGGTGCCGATCCACTCGACGCTGCCGTCGTCATGGGTGAAGTGGCAGATGCGCAGATCCTCGAGCCCGTTCGACTGCGCCTTGGTGATCGGGAAGATCACCGTGCCCGAAAGCGTCGAGTCGCGGTGGCGGTAGACCGTCACCGGGCCCTCGGGGATACGGGCCTCGTCCTCCTCGCGCGCATCGGCCGCGGTCGCGAAGGGGGGCTCGGGTGCCAGGCTCAGCTCGTTCGTGTCGGTGATGATGCCTTCGCGGAAGGATACCGACGAAATATGGCCTTCGCCCACCGCTCGCAGCGACATCAGAATGCGCAAGCTGCCCGGGGGCATGCCCGTCTGGTCGAAGTGCGGCACCGCGCTGGGGTTCATCAGCGCGGCGGCAGCATAGCTGTATTCGTGGCACAGATAGGCGCCGATGAGCTGGCGCTTCTCGTCGCCGATCTGGGCGCCGTCGAGCCCGAGCAGCGCCTCGATCTCGTCGTAGCGCGTCATGAACACGCGGCGCGTCTGCCAGTGGCGCGCCTCGAAATCCTTGAGCACGATCTCGAGCTGCGCCGCCGCCTCGGCCGGCGTCATCTTGAGCACTTCACCCACCAGCCGCTCGGTACGGCTCGGCCCCGAGCCATTGCCGACCCAGCCGATGTGAAAGGGTCGGACCACCACGCGCGAAGGGTCCGCGCGCAGCCGAAGCGGATGGTTGAACAATTCCAGCATTGCGCCCCCTTCTACTCCCGTTCGCTGGCGCGAAGGGACTTACGCGACAGCTGCTCGGGGGCGTGTTTCCACGTTTTCGGCCCGCTTTGAAAGTACGGAAATCGCGCAATTCGCCAGTTGGAGCGCGAGAATCGATTCGGCGCCCTGATTGCGGTTCAATCCGGTGGGCATCAGCCCGTCGAAACAGCCGCCATCCTGCGCCGTCGCGAGCGGCAGCTCGAGGTCGTTGGCACCCAGATACCAGCGATAGGCGCGCGTCGCCTCTTCACGCCAATGCGAGTCGCCCGTGACCTCATAGGCGGCGATGCACGCCTCCACCGTCGCCTGCGCCTCCAGCGGCTGCTGGTCGAACGGCAGCGGCTCGGCATAGGGGCGGCCGAAGCTCTCGGTGCCCACTGCGCGGAATCGGCCTTCGGGCGAGGTTTGACGCTCGACGATCCACTCGAGGGTCTCGAGGCCGACGCTGACGAATTCCGGACGCCCGAGCGCCTTGCCTGCGCGCAGCAGCGCCTCGGGCAGTCGCGCATTGTCATAGGCGAGCACGATTTCGAACCATTGCCATTCGGGTCGCCGCGCGCCGTCCAGCAGCGTGATCAGCTCCTCGCCGTAGCGGGTGAGGATGGTGCGCGCGAGCGCGTGGCCCGGGTGCGCCTCGATCATAGCTGCCGCACCCAGCATCGCGAAGGCATGCGCGCGCGGCGCCTCGAGCTCGAGCGCGATCGAGGCCGTGGCGTCGAACATCACGGCTGCCCAGTCGCGATGCTTCTGCGCGCGGGCGTCGCGCGCGGTGACGCCCAGCGCCCAGATCGCGCGCCCGTTCGAATCCTCGGAGCCGACGTCCTCGCACCAGCTCCGGTCGAAGTTCATGAAGTTGCGGAAACGCCGCGCGCCTTCGTTCCACGCATGCTGGACGAACGAGGCATAGACGCTCGTCCATCTGTCGCGGACGGCCTCGTCGATCCCGTCCATCTTGCACATCAGGATCAGCGCGCGGGCATTGTCGTCGATGCAATAGCCGTGGCGGCGATCGGGCACCGAATAGATCGAGTGCTGGAGCATGCCCGTCGAGTCGCTCATCCGCTCGACGGCGGTGAGGTCGGGCGCGAGCGGCGCGAGCTCGATCGGCGCCTTACCGAGCTGGCGCGGCTTCTCTGTCACGATCGCGCCGATCTCGGCCATCGCGCTCTCGGCGAGCCGCGGCCAGGTCATGGTGCGTCCGCGGGCATAGGCGCGCTGCGCCAGCGCCAGTCGCTCCCCGGGATCGCGGAGCAGCCGCCCGATTTCGCGCGCGAAGCCGGCGCTGTCGCCGAAATCGACGAGCACGCCATGATCGTCGGCCAGGATCTCGCTGGCATGGACATAGGGCGTCGAGACCACCGGCTTGCCCACGCCTACCGCATAGGAAAGCGTGCCCGAGGTGATCTGCGCGGGGTTGTTGTAGGGCGTCACATAGAGATCGGCCGCCTGGAGATAGTCGAGCAGCTCGTCATATTCGACGAAGGCATCGACGAACTCGACATGCTCCGCGACGCCCTTCTCCTCTGCCAGCGCCTTCAGCCGGTCGCGATATGCCTCGCCCTCGTGCGCGACGAGGTTCGGGTGCGTGGCGCCGAGCACGACGTAGAGAGCCTGCGGATGATCGGCGACGATCCCGGGCAGCGCCGCGATCATCGTCTCGATTCCCTTGTTGGGCGCGAGCAGCCCGAAGGTGAGGATCACGTCGCGCCCCGCCCAGCCAAAGGCGGGCTTGAGCGCATCGGGATCGGCGAACTGACGGTCGGGGACGCCGTGCGGGATCATCACGATCTTGCGCTCGTCCGCGCCGTGGACGCGCTTCAATATGTCGCGGCCCTTGTCGGCCATCACGATCACGCGCGACGAGCGGCGCAGCAGCGCCTCCATCACGCGGCGCTCGTCGGGGCTCGGCTTCTCGAGCACGGTATGGAGCGTGGTGATGACGGGGATCGAGAGCCGGTCGGTCAGCGCCAGCAGGCATTCGCCCGCCGCCCCTCCGTAGATGCCATATTCGTGCTGGATCCACAGCGCCTGCGCGCCGCTCGCCTCGATCGCGCGCGCGGCGTCGAGATAGGCCGCGCGGTCCTGCTGCGGGATCGCACGTGTCACTGCGGCGGGATAATCATAGCGTCCGGGATGGTCGTCCATCGCATAGACGTCGACGCGGACGTCCGGATAGCGCTGCCGAAGCGCCTCATAAGTATCGGTCGTGTAAGTCGCGAGGCCGCATTTGCGCGGCAGGAAATTCCCGATCAGGGCAAGGTGGCGAATACCCGAATCGATCGACGACGGCGTCATCCCTGTTCCTTCGCTGATGCAAATAAATCGGGGAGTTATAGCCCCTTACGCGTCCCCTAACTCACGCCAGCCAATATGGTTGCAGCTTGGTTGCACTGCAACATGATTCCCGCGACGAATCGTGCTGTAAATCTGAGGTTCAGCCTCGGCCGCGGTAGCCCGGCACGTCTTGCGCCGGCACCCAGACGCCTGCGGGCGGCTCGCCGGACTGCCAGAAGACGTCGATCGGGATGCCCCCGCGGGGGTACCAATAGCCTCCGATGCGCAGCCATTCGGGCTGCATCTCGCGGAACAGCCGCTCGCCAATACCCACCGTGCAGTCCTCGTGAAAGGCGCCGTGGTTGCGGAAGGAGCCCAGGAACAGTTTGAGCGACTTGGATTCGACGATCGTCTCGCGCGGGACATAGTCGATCACCAGATGCGCGAAATCGGGCGCGCCGGTGATCGGGCACAGCGACGTGAACTCGGGCGCGGCGAAGCGCACCAGATAGCGGCTGCCTGGCCGCGGATTGGGAACATAGTCGAGCTCGGCCGCTTCTGGAGAGGCGGGGAGCGCGGAGGTCTTGCCGAGATGCTTGGGGTCCATGCGCGGCATTTAGGGGGTCGATGCGGATTTTGCATCATGCAAGCCAGGCTCGCGATCAAATCCTCCCCTCGCCATTTCCGTTTCGGTCACGACACGCTAGAGCCGCGCCTATGAAACCCCTGGTGACCACCGAATGGCTGGCCGGCGCGCTCGGCGATCCGGACCTGCTGGTGCTCGACGCGACCTATACTTCCACCATCCCGGGAAGCCCGCCGCGCAATCCCCGCGCGGAGTTCGAGGCCGGACACATAGCCGGTGCGAGGTTCCTCGACCTCGACACGCTGGTCGACGAAAGCAATCCGCTCCCGTCGATGCTCCCCACTGCCGGGCGCGTGACCGAACGGATGCGCGCGCTCGGGGTCGGAGAGAACACACGGATCGTCCTCTACGACGACAGCCCGCACCACGTCTCGTGCCGCGCCTGGTGGGTGCTGCGCATGTTCGGGGTCGAGGCATCGCTGCTCGACGGCGGCATCGCCAAATGGAAGCGTGAAGGCCGCCCGGTCGAGACCGGCATCGGCCCCGCCTCCGCCCCTGGCGACTTCGCGCCCCGCGCGCGGGTCGCGCAGGTCCGCACGCTCGCCCAGATGCAGGCCAATGTCGAAAGCGCCGCCGAGCAGGTCGCCGACGCGCGCTCGGCGGCCCGCTTCACCGGCGACGAGCCGGACCCGCGCCCGGGCTGCGGATCCGGGCACATCCCCGGCTCGCGCAACATGCCCTCGGGCAGCTTCTTCCAGCCCGACGGCACCTGGAAGCAGCCCGAGGCGCTCGCCGCACTGTTCCGCGACGCGGATATCGACCTCGACAAGCCGCTGGTCGCCACGTGCGGATCGGGGATCACCGCTGCGATCATCGCCTTCGCGGCGCATCTGCTGGGCCGCGACGTGCCGATCTACGACGGAAGCTGGTCCGAATGGGGCGCGGAGCCCGCAACGCCCAAGGCGCTGGGGCCGGCATGAGCGAAAAGAAGGACGCAACCAGGATCGTCTCCGCCGGCCGTCGCCCCGAATGGACGCAGGGCATCGTCAACCCGCCGGTGTGGCGCGCATCGACGATCCTCTACGATTCGGTCGCCGAGCTGCGCGCACGCGGCGGCGCCGATACGCACCACAAGCTCTTCTACGGCCGCCGCGGCACCCCCACGCAATGGTCGCTCGCCGATGCACTGACCGAGCTGGAGCCCGGCGCCGAGGCGACGCTGCTCTTCCCCTCGGGCGTGGCAGCGGTCTCCACGGCCTTGCTCGCGGTGCTCTCGCCCGGTGACCATCTGCTGATCCCGGACAGCGCCTATGACCCGACGCGAAGCTTTGCCGGGGGGATGCTCGCGCGGTTCGGCGTGGAAACCAGTTTCTACGACCCGCTGATCGGCGCCGGCATCGCCGGGCTGTGCACCGATCGCACCAAGGCGATCTTCATGGAGAGCCCCGGCAGCCTGTCCTTCGAAGTGCAGGACGTGCCCGCGATCGTCGGCGTCGCCAGGCAGCG
Organism: Sphingomonas sp.; assembly: GCA_035538975.1. Classification (GTDB taxonomy): domain Bacteria; phylum Pseudomonadota; class Alphaproteobacteria; order Sphingomonadales; family Sphingomonadaceae; genus Sphingomonas. The sequence goes on from DATLJJ010000156.1 coordinate 14,436, forward strand.
CGGCATCACCACGCTGATCGACAACACCTGGGCGACGCCGCTGCTGCTGCCCGCGATCCAGATGGGCGTCGACTATTCGATCCTGGCCTGCACCAAGTACATCGTCGGCCATTCGGACGTGATGCTCGGTTCGGTGACCGCGGCGGAGGGCCAGTACCAGCGGCTGCGCGCCGCCGCCTACCAGCTCGGCCAGACCGCGAGCCCCGACGACGCCTGGCTCGGCGCGCGCGGCCTCAGGACGATGGCGGTGCGGCTGGACCAGCACGGCCGCTCGGCGCTGCACATCGCCGAATGGCTCGCGACGCGCCCTGAAGTCGCGCGCGTGCTCCACCCGGCGCTCCCCTCCTGCCCGGGCCACGAGCATTTCGTCCGCGACTTCAAGGGCGCCTCGGGCCTGTTCTCCTTCGTGCTGAACGGCGGATCGGACGCAGCCCGTGCCGCGCTGATCGACGGGCTCGAGCATTTCGGCATCGGCTTCAGCTGGGGCGGCTATGAGAGCCTCGCGCTTCCCGTCGATCCCCAGCGCCACCGCACGGCAACGCCTTGGCAGGCCGAAGGGCCGGTGGTGCGGCTCCAGATCGGGCTGGAGGACACTGGCGATCTGATCGCCGATCTCGAGGCCGGGCTCGCCCGTTTCGCGGCAGCGCGCGGATGATGGCGCGGTTCGGCGCCTGGCTGGCGGGGCACAACCTGCCGGGCACCGCCGAACTCAGCGAGGCCGCCGTCGCGGCAGGGATCGCCGCCGCCGCCTTTGCGCTCGCCTGGGTAGCCGGGCAGCGGCTCGGCACGCGGCTCGCCGATTTCCTTGCGGAGCGCTTCAACGGCCATGTCGAGGGCCTGCGGTTCCGCGTCTGCGCCATCGTGCGTTGGGCGGTGGCGGGCGTGCTGCTCGCAATACTCGCGGTGAGCTGGCCCTGGCTGCCGCTCCCGCAGCTGCTGGTCGGCCTGTTCGAGGGCTTCGCGGTGGCGATGCTCGCTTCCTCGGTGCTGCGCGGGCTCAACATGCCGCGCTGGGCGGCGTGGACGCTGGGCGTGCTCGCCTTCACCGCGGTCTTCAGCCACGCGATCGGCGGCTTCGCGGCGGTCGAATCGACGCTCGACCGCGTCGGAATCCAGGTCGGTCAGCGGCGCTTCTCGCTGCTTTCCGCCTTTACGATCGGCCTCACGATCCTGCTCCTCTTCGCAGGCGTGCGCCTCGCCAACAGGCTGGTCACCCATTCGATCGGCCAGGCGCGCGGGTTCGACGCGACGCAGAAGCTGCTCTTCCAGAAGCTCGCTGCGATCGCGGTCGTGGTGCTCGCCTTCTTCGTCGGCGTCGACCTGCTCGAGATCGATCTCACCGCCTTCGCAGTCTTCTCGGGCGCCTTCGGTCTCGCAGTCGGCTTCGGGCTGCAGAAGACGATCGGCAATCTGATCGCCGGAATCATCCTGCTGATGGATCGCTCCATCAAGCCCGGCGACGTGATCGTGGTGGGCGACAGCTTCGGCTGGGTGAACAAGATCGGCGTGCGTGCGGTCTCGGTCGTCACGCGCGACGGCAAGGAGCATCTGATTCCCAACGAGAATCTGATGACTCAGGAAGTGGAGAACTGGTCGTACACCGATCGCAACGTTCGCGTCCGCATTCCCGTCACCGTCGCCTATGATTGCGATCTCAAGCTCGCGCAGGAGCTTATGATGCGCGCCGCGAAGGAGAGCCCGCGCGTTCTCGATACGCCGCGCGCCAACGTCTGGCTGACCGCACTGGGCGAGCGCGGCGCCGAGCACGACATCCTCGTCTGGATCAGCGATCCCGAGAGCGGCGTGGGCAATGTGAAGAGCGACGTGCTCAACCGGCTGTGGCTGCTCTTCAAGGAACATGGCGTGCTGGTGCCCTATCCGCAGCGCGACGTGCGGTTGCGCCAATGGGCACCGCCCGCCGAATGAGCCCCGGCGCTTGCACCGGCGCGCGCGTGTATTATGTTAATCACACACTTGGATAGGAGCCCCGTTGCCCTTATTGGTGGCGGAGCAATTCTGGAGGGATGGATGGCGACCGAGACTGCAGTGGCCGAAAAGGATCTGGTTCTGACGCCGCCCGAGCCGGTGGCGCCGGTCGCCCCGGAGAAGGCCGCCGGGCTCGTCCCCGTCGACGAGGGCAAGAAGAGCGAGCTCGAGAAGCGCGTCGAGACCTTCATCGACGATCTCGTCGCGCAGGACGTCAACTCGCCCGAGTTCGGCAAGCGCGTCGATGCGATCGCCGGCATGGGGCAGAAGGAGATCCGCGACGCCGCGGGCCAGTCGAACCGCTTCCTCGACCGCCCGGTCCGCGCGATGAGCGCCGATACCGGCGTCGGCGCCGACCTGCTCGCGCTGCGCAAGACCGTCGAAGAGCTCGATCCCGGCCGCAACGGCAAGCTGATCGGCGGCAACGACGGCTTCCTCTCGAAGATCTTCGGCGGCTCGCCGCTCAAGCAATATTTCCGCAAATACCAGTCGTCGCAGACCCACATCCAGGGCATCCTCAAGAACCTTGCCAGCGGCAAGGACGAGCTGCTGATGGACAATGCAGCGATCGACACCGAGCGCGCCAACCTGTGGAACGCGATGGGGCGGCTCGAACAGATGATCTATCTGTCCAAGGCAATGGATCAGAAGCTCGAGGACAAGGCCAACGATCTCGACCACAGCGATCCCGCCAAGGCCAAGGCGATCCGCGAGACCGCGCTCTTCTACGTCCGCCAGCGCACGCAGGACCTGCTCACCCAGATGGCAGTGACCGTGCAGGGCTATCTCGCGCTCGACCTCGTAAAGAAGAACAATGTCGAGCTGGTGAAGGGCGTCGATCGCGCCTCGACCACCACCGTTTCGGCGCTGCGCACTGCGGTAACCGTCGCGCAGGCGCTCACCAACCAGAAGCTGGTGCTCGACCAGATCACCGCGATCAACACCACCACCGCGGGGCTGATCGATTCGACCGGGCAGCTGCTCAAGAGCAATACCGCCGCGATCCACGAGCAGGCCGCCAATTCGACGATTCCGGTCGAGACGCTCCAGCGCGCCTTCCAGAACATCTACGACACGATGGACGCGATCGACACGTTCAAGCTCAAGGCGCTCGACAGCATGAAGACCACGGTCAACACGCTGTCGACCGAAGTCGAGAAGTCGAAGGGCTATATCGCGCGCGCCGAGGGCGCCGCGCAGAACCAGAGCGGCGCGGTGTCCGACACGTTCAAGCTGGAGGCGATGTAGTCCATGCCCACCGACGTCGATCGCCAGCTCGCGCAGGCCGACGCGCTGCTCGAACGGACGCGCGAGCGCTACGGCTCGGTGTCGAAGCGCGCCCGCCAGCGCCGCGAGGCGGAGATATTGCGCCGCGTCGGCCGCATCGCTGCGGCGGACGGGCTGATCATCCTCGTCGCGCTGGTGCTCGGGCTGGTGCTGCCCACCGGCATCGGCATGTTCGGCGCACTGCTGACGATGGCGCTGCTGATCCTCGCGACGGTGTTCTTCGCGATCTTCCCGCTCTCCGCCCCGCCGCGTGTCGAGCAGCTCGCGCAGGTGCCCTTGAAGGCGCTCCCGCTCACTACCGAGCGCTGGCTCGAGGGGCAGCGTCCCGCGCTCCCCTCGCCCGTCCGCGGACTGGTCGATTCGATCGGCGTGAAGCTAGAGATGCTGGCGCCGCAGCTCGCCCAGCTCGACGAGAATTCGCCCGCCGCCGGCGAAGTCCGCACGCTCGTAGGCGAGCAGCTTCCGGAGCTGATCAACGGTTATTCGCGCGTTCCGGAGCCGCTCCGCCGCGTCGAGCGCAACGGGCTGACTCCCGACCAGCAGCTCGCGCAGGGGCTGCAGGTGATCGACGACGAAATCTCGCAAATGTCCGCCCAGCTCGCCCAGGGCGACCTCGACCTGCTCGCGACGCGCGGCCGCTATCTGCAGATCAAGTATCAAGGCGAAGAGCTGGGCGGCTGATTGCCTAGGTCTTGGTGATCGAAGCACCGCCGTCGGCGGCTATGGCCGCGCCGGTGACGAAACTCGCCTCGTCCGAGAGCAGGAACGCCGCCGCACGGGCGATCTCGCCGGGCTCGGCGATCCGGCGCAATGCGTGGAGCCGCTGGATGAAGTCGAGCACTTCGGGCCCGGCGCCGGGGCTCCGTGCGGTATTGGCGGGCGTATCGGTGCCGCCGGCGACGAGCGCATTGACGCGGATTCCCGCCTCGCCATGCTCGACCGCCAGGGCTTGAGCCAGTCCGACCAGCGCCGCCTTGGTCGCGGCGTAGGCGGCCATTCCCGGCATCCCTGCCCCCACGCCCACGAAGCTGGAGGTGAAGAGCAGCGATCCCCCTCCCCGCCGGCGCAGTGCCGGCAGCTGGTGTTTGGCGCCGAGGAAGGCTGCGGTCAGGTTGGTATCGACGATCGCTCGCCAGCCTTCGAGCGACAGCTCTTCCAGCGGCCCCATCTCGCCCACCACGCCCGCATTGTTGAACGCGCCGTCGAGACCGCCGAAGCGCTCCTCGGCGCGGCGCACCAGCAGCACGGCGGTTTCCTCCTCGCGAAGGTCCCCGGCGAGGGTATCGGCGACTCCGCCCGCGCTCTCGATCTCTGCCTTCAGAGCCTCGAGCGCCTCGGCATTGCGGCCCGAGGCAACCACCTTCGCGCCTTCGGCAGCGAGCAGTAGCGCCGTGGCGCGGCCTATGCCCGAGCTTGCACCGGTGACGATGACGACCTTGTCCGAGAATCTGGGCATCTGAACATCCTTTTCCGCGCGGAACTGCGCGGTCAGGCGGATGTCATGGTGAGGGGGGCAGCGCTTCCCGACGCTTGCCGCCGAACCTGCTCAATCCGCATGCGACGACCCGCCACACTTCGGCTGCGCGCAAAGCGCGTCGAAGGCACGCGCGAGTTCGGCGAGGCTCACGGCGCCGAGTCGCGCCACGAGCAGCGCCTCGGCATCGCGTAGCGCGTCCTCCACGGCTTCGTTGACCACCTGCTCGACGGCGCAATCGGGGTTCTGATGCTCGTTGCCGATCGCGAAGACTCGCGGGCCACCGACGGCCCGGTGGACATCGAGCAGCGATACGCGGGCAAGGTCGCAGGCGAGCGCCCAGCCCCCGCCGTGGCCCTTCTCCGACCGCACATAGCCCGCGTCGCGCAGCCCCGCCATGGTGCGGCGGACCACCACAGGGTTGGTCTGCAGCATCGTCGCGATCGTTCCGGAAGTCATCGGCCCGTCGTGCCGCGCCATGTGGAGCAGCACGTGGAGCATCCGGGACAGGCGGCTGTCGTTGCGCATCGGTTCATCCTCCGCACGCCTGCCGCGATTTGGCAAGCATGCGCCTTCATGATACTTATCATG
>DATLJJ010000157.1:0-3252 GCA_035538975.1 Sphingomonas sp.
AGCGCTCGCCTGATTCGAGCGGCGCGAGCACGGTGTAGCGGACGCCGGCAGCGGTCAGCAGTGCGCGGCACTGCTCGAAATCCTGCGTGAGCCCCGCGAGCTTGCGGCCGGTGAACAGCCCGACCGGCTGGCCGAGGTCGAGCCGCGTCCAGGGCAGGTCCTGCGGGCGGCTGCGCAGCAGCGCATAGGCGGCGAAGGCGAGCGCCAGCAGCGCCGCGACGATCGCCGCGGCACGAAGCGCGCGGCGCAGCGCCTTCACGCGCGTATCGCCCGGTCGAGCCGCTCCGCCGTCACGGGATAGCCGAGGTCGTCGGGAATGCAGAGGTGCTCGGCGTCGCCGCGCGTCTCGATCCACGGCGTGATAGTGCGGACCGGATGCGCGATCGCGTCGGCCGTCGCGTCGGCGAAGCAAGTGAAGAGCGCCAGCCGCTCGAGGTTGCGGCGCGTGGGGAAGATGATCGTCGCTTCGCCGGCGTCGGCAGCTGCGAGCACGGCGCGCGCGCTCGCCCAGAAGACGCGGACATTCTCGTTGCCATCGACCACCGGCTCGGCGCCTTCAGGTGCGCGGGCGAGATAGAAGCGCGTGTCGAACACCTTGTGCGGCACGCCCGCGGGCAACCAGCGCGCGAAGGGCACCAGCCGCTCGAGCGCGAGCGTGGCGCCGACTTCGTCGAGCAGCCCGCCGATCGGCTCGCCCGCGTAGAGGCGGCGGCGGAGATCGGGGATGGCGCTCGCGGCGACGTCGAGGCCGACGGCGACCCCCGCTTCCTCCAGCGTCTCGCGAACGCCGGCGATGCGCGCGGCGAGATCGTCCGGGTCGCCGCCCAGCAGCCCGGCGAGCACGCGGTCCTCGGGATCGACGCGGCCGCCGGGGAACACCAAAGCGCCGCCCGCGAAGGACATCGCCCGCGCGCGCTCGACCATCAGCAGCTCGGGCGGACCGCCGGCAACCTCGCGCATGACGACGACCGTGGCGGCGGGGATCGGGTCGGGTTCGGACATAGGCTCAATCTAGGGCCCGCGGGCGATAGCTCAACGGGCGAGGGCGCGGTGAGGCTTAATCCTCCCCCTGGCGGGGGAGGATCTATTTTGTCACCAGCCCGAGATCTTGAGGCGCACGCGGGCGACGCTGTCCGACGCGGTGATGAACAGCGTGCGGCCGTCCTCGCCGAAGGCGCAGTTGGCGGCGGCCTTGCCGGGCGCGATCACGCCGAGCTGGCGGCCGTCGGGCGCGAGGACGTGGATGCCGCCGGGGCCGCTAGCGAAGACATGGCCGGTGGCGGAAACCTTGAGCCCGTCCGGCAGGCCGGGGAGCTTCTGCGCGAGCTCGGCGCTCATGTCGCGGAAGATGCGGCTGCCACCGCGCGGGAGGCCATCGGCGCCGAGGCCGTAGGCGAGGACGTGGGGGCGCTTTTCGTCGGACATCGAGACGTAGAGCGTCTTCTCGTCGGGCGAGAGACCGATGCCGTTGGGGCGCGACAGGCTGTCGTCGAGCAAGGTCACCTTGCCGTCGGGGCCGAGGCGATAGACTCCGTTGAACGCCAGCTCCTTGAGCGGCGACTGGTCGCCTTCGGTGAGGCCATAGGGCGGATCGGTGAAGTAGATCGCGCCCGAGCGGGCGAACGCCACGTCGTTGCAGCTATTGAAGCGCTTGCCCTGGAAACGATCTGCGAGGATCGTCTTCTTCTTCGTGGCGAGATCGACGCGCGCGATCGCACGCGTGCCGCTGTCGGCCATCACGAGATGCCCCTGCGCGTCGATCGCGAGCCCGTTGGCGCCCGCCTCGCGGATCCCCGGCGGGATCGGGCCGGCGAGCCCGGAGGGCGAGAGGAAGGGCGCCGCGCCCTCCCCCTGCTTCCAGCGGTGGATGACATTGGCGGGGACGTCCGTGAAGAGCAGATAGCCGCCCTGCCGCACCCACACCGGACCCTCGGCCCAGCGATAGCCGGTGGCAATGACTTCGATCGGGCTGCCGGCATCGAGGATCGAATCGAGTTCGGGATCGACGCGCCGGATGCTGCCGATCGTCTGCCCCTGCGCCCGCGCGGCCGCCGCGAGCGGCAGCGCCGCCATTGCGCCCAGACAGGTGCGGCGCGTCACTCGATTCATCCCTCTACTCCTCATGCGAAGGGCCACAGGATCAGCGCCATGCCGAAGGTGGCGAGCCCCGTGATGGTCGCGGCGATCGTCCAGCTCCGGAAGGTCTGCGCCTCGGTGAGCCCCAGATATTGCTTCACCAGCCAGAAGCCGGTGTCGTTGACGTGGCTGGCGATGGTGGCGCCGGCGCCGATCGCGACCGTGACCAGCGCGACCTTGTTGGGCGACAGCCCGGCGCTGGCGATCAGCGGCGAGGCGAGCCCCGCGGCGGTGACCATCGCAACGGTCGCCGATCCCTGCGCCACGCGTACGAAGGCGGCGAGCAGGAAGGCGAAGACCAGCACCGACACCTGCGCCGAGGCGACCGCCGCAGTGACCTGCTGGCCCGCGCCCGACTGGATCAGCACTTCCTTGTACGCTGCGCCTGCGCCGACGACGAGCACCATCAGCCCGGCGGGCTCTAGCGCCTTCGTCATGATGTCGCCGATCGTCGCGGCGGGGGCGCCGACCTTCACGCGCAGCCAGACGAAGACGAAGATGCAGGCGAGGATCAGCGCCGTGAAGGGATGGCCGATGAAGAGCAGCGCGGTCTTTGCCGGGCCGTCGGCGAGCCACTGCCCCGCCACCGCGGCGAGCAGGATCAGCGCCAGCGGCACGAGCATCGCGACGAGCGCAGGGACGAAGCCGATCGGCTCGGTCTTGGGCGCGCCTTCGTCGAACATCGGCGGCGGGCCGATGTCGCCGAAGCCGGGCGCCGAGTGGAACATGCGCGCGAATATCGGGCCGGCGAGGATCGCCGCGGGGATGCCGCAGATCAGGCCGTAGAAGGCGAGCCTGCCGTAATCGGCGCCGATCAGCTCGGCGACGGCGACGGGGCCGGGGTGCGGCGGCAGCAGCGCGTGCATCGCCATCAGGCCCGCGAGCAGCGGGAGCGCGAAATAGGTGACGCGGCGCCCGGCGCGCATCGCCAGCGTGGTGAGCAGCGGCGCGAGGATGATGAAGGCGACGTCGAAGAACAGCGGAATGCCGACGATCACCCCGATCGCCGTCAGCGCCCAGGGCATGCGGCGCTCGCCGAACAGCGCGAGCAGCCGGTGCGCGATGGCGCTCACGCCGCCGCTCGCTTCGAGCAGCCCGCCGAGCAGCGCGCCGAGG
>DATLJJ010000158.1:0-6851 GCA_035538975.1 Sphingomonas sp.
CTGATGCTCGAGACCTTCTACGCGCGCACCGAATCAGACCGCGATCGCAACTGGTTGTCGTTCTCGACCAGCGCCAATGGCACCGACTATGACAGCGTCGTCCTGTCTCCCTCCGAAACGCTGATCTCGGGCGTCATCCGCCAGCCCGTGGTGACGCAGATCGAGGTGCAGAAGGTCAAGCAGGACTTCATCACCAATACGCTGAGCACGCGGTGGAAAAGCGGCGGGCTGACGCTCTCGGGCGAGGTCGCCTACACCAATGGCAAGGCGCATCTCGACCAGCTGTTCGCGCGCCTCTCCACCGGCACGGTGGCAGCCGCCAGGTCCTTCCCGATCGCATTCGACCTCGGCGCCGGCAACGTGCCGAGCATCGCGCTGCCGTCCACGCTCGATCTCACGGACCCGGCCAATTTCGTCTACACCACGAGCCAGGACAATATCGTCAGGTCCAGTATCGACGACTGGGCGGCGCGGCTGGATGCCACCTATGAGTTCGACGGGGCCTTCCTCAAATCGATCCAGGTCGGCGCGCGCTACGCCGATACCAAGGTCGAGCGCATCACCAGCAATACCGTCCTGAGCTTCCGCCGCGCGATAACCGGCATCGAGAACACGGTCTCGGTATTCCATGCGCCGAACTTCCTCGAGGGCGTGCCGGACACGTGGCTCGCGCCGAACCGCGAGCTGTTCGCCAAGGGTTATGGCTGCCTTATCCTCCAGGCACCCACGCCCGCGGCCTGCACGGTCGGCATCGTGACGCCGGGCTCCAGCTATGTCGTCAAGGAAAGCGCCTGGGCCGGCTATGCGAAGTTGAATTACGGCTTCGACATCGGATCGATCGCCGCGTCGGGCAATATCGGCGTGCGCTACGTCAAGACGAGCACGACCTCGATCGGCAGCCTCGTGCTCGCCAGCGGCGCGGTCACGCCCAATGTCGCGGAGACCGACGACGGCATCTGGCTTCCGAGCGCGATCCTCAAGCTCGACCTCACCAGCAACCTGGTGGCGCGCTTTGGCGCGGCGCGCGTGACGTCGCGTCCGAGCACGGGCTCGCTCAACAACGGTCTGTCGATCAACGGCGTGCCCTCCGGCTCGGGCGGCAACCCCTATCTTGCGCCGTTCACCGTCGACCAGGCCGACGCCTCGCTCGAATGGTATTTCGCGCCCTCGTCGATGATTTCGGTCGGCCTGTTCTACAAGGACGTGAAGTCGTTCGTCGTCACCCGGGTCCAGAACGAGACGGTCCCCGGCTTTGCGCAGCCGCTCCCCGTCACCCGCCAGACCAATGGCGAGGGCGGTTCGATCAAGGGTATCGAGCTGCTCTATCAGCAGCCGTTCACCTTCCTGCCGGCGCCGCTCGACGGGTTCGGCATCGCCGCGACCTACACCTATATCGACAGCACGACGCCACTGGTCGACCAGACGACCGGCCAGGTGCTGCCGATCGAAGGCCTGTCGAAGAACAACGCCAATCTGATCCTCTATTACGAGAAGGGGCCGTTCTCGCTGCGCGGCGCGCTGAACTGGCGCGACAAATATTTCAACGCGATCGGGCTGAGCAACGCGGCGGTGTTCTTCGACGCCTACACCGACCTGTCGGCGACCGCGAAATATGCGATCAACTCCAACTTCGAGGTCGAGCTCGAGGGCGGCAATCTGCTCAACTCCGGCATTCGCCGATATGCGGGCGTGCAGGACGCGACGCAGTCCTATGCGGTCAGCGGGCGCGTCTTCAACCTGACGTTGCGCGCGAAGTTCTGAGTTTCCCCTCGGGTGCCGGTCCTGCAGCCGGCACCCATTTTTGTGGGCCTTGGGCAGTATCGACATGCATCTCCCCTCCCTGTCAGGGAGGGGAGCGCGGCAGGAGTGAACGTCGATACGAGCTAGTCGCGCGCGGCGCGTGCGATCGACGGCCGAACGGCGTCGGCGAGGGCGGCCGCCTTTGCGCTGGTCGGGTGCGTGCCGTCGAGCACGGGAGGCCAGGGGCCGCCCCAGATGCCGCTGTCGCGATGCGTCATGGCGGCGTCTGCCGCTTCGAGGATCTGCAGGGTAGGGCCCCGTTCGGCACGGATCGCGGCGTTGACCGGGCCGAGCGACGTCATTGTGCCGTCGCCCTTGGGCGTCTGCCCGGCGGCGCTGCGATAGCCGTCGACGCTCAGCGTGCGCGGCGTGAGCGTCGCCTGCCATTGGCGCGCGCGCGTATCGAACAGATCGCGGATCGTGCGCTGTGCGCCCAGCACCTGCTCGGGCGTGCGGCCGAGGCGAAGGTCATTGATGCCGTGCTCGAAGACCACGTCGGAATAGCGGAGCAGCGCAAGGAACCGCCGGGGCAGGGCGGTGTCGGCGGCCAGATCGGTCGCCTGCTGCCCGCCACGGGCGATTCGGGTATAGGCGAACAGCGGATCGAGCGCGCGCGCGACATAGCCGCTGCCGCCGGCGCTGCCGCTGCCGGTTACGTCTCCGATGCCGAAGGCGATGCTGTCGCCGACGATCACGCCGCCGCGCGCACCGCGCCGATGGACGGTGCCCAGAATGGCGGCGGGGCCGAAGAACGCCGTCGCGTCCTGCGCCACCGGCACGCCGGCCCTGTCGCCCCGCCCGCCCGGCGCATTGCCGTCGCTGCGCCCGATCGCCGCGGGCGGCGCCGGCAGGACCTGCATGGGCCAGCGGGGGACTGCATTGCCGGCGTTGACCCAGCGCGTCCAGAACCGCGCGCCCGCCGGGATCGTCACCGCCACCGGATCGCTGAGCGCATGGCCGCCGGGGGCGATGTCGAGCGTCGCGCCGCTTTGCCAATGGATCGGGTGGAAGCGGCCCTGGGGGTATTCGAGCCACGCCCGCACGCGACGCGCGGCGCCTTCGTGTGGGCGCTGATCGGGGCCAAAATACCAATTGGCCTCGATGAAACGCAGGTCGCTGATTGCGGCTTGGGGCGAGGCGTGGTGCTCGATGCGCGAGATCGACCCGGCGTCGATCGCCGCCGCATCCGCGGGAATCGCCGTGCCGTTCGCCGCGATGGTGTAGGTCGAGCCCGCCTGCGGCAGCGGGACCGCGGCCCCGACGGCCATGGCCGCGGCCAGCCCCGCGAGGAGTCCGGGCACGCGCGCGCTCAAGGCGCGACGGTCCCGGTTGCGAGCGCCGGGGTCTTCTTCCGCGTCGACGCCCAGGCGACGAACCATGCGACCGGATGGAGCAGCCCCATCAGCAGGAACACGCTTTCATAGCTCTTGCTGCCGGCGAGCTGGCCGACCAGCTGGGTCGAGAAGATGCCGCCGAGGCCACTGCCCGCGGCGATCAGCCCGAAGATCGTCGCGATCCGGCCGATGGGATAGCGATCGACGATCAGCGCGCCGATGTTCACCTGGAACATGAGATGCGCGAAGGCGACCAGCGCGCCGAGGCCGAGCGTGACCGGCAGCGACGGCGCGAAGGCGATCAGCGCGCCGAGCGGGGCGAGCGCGGCGCCGAACGCCATGGCGCGCAGGCGGCTGCGCTGCGGCTCGGCGCCGCGCGCGATCATGCGGCCCGATATGAGGCCGCCGCCGACGCTGCCGAAGTCCGCGGCGAGATAGACGATCCAGGCGAGGCTGGCGACGCCGATCAGCGTCAGCCCGCGGTCGTCGATCAGATATTTGGGGAACCAGAAGAGATAGAAATACCAGACCGGGTCGGCGATCATCCGCGCCGCGGCAAGCCCCCAGACGCTGCGATCGCGCAGGATCGTTCCCCATGCGACCGGCTCGCGCCGCGCGGACTCGACCTGACGAGACGGCCGCGGATAGACGAGCAGCCAGGCCAGGAGCCACAGGAAACCGGCGGCGCCGGTCACGACGAAGGCCATGCGCCAGCCATAGCCGAGCGCGAGCGCGGCGATCAGCGGCGGGGCGACGGTGGCGCCCACCATCGCCCCGGCGGTATAGACGCCGATCGCGAAGCCGCGCTCCCTGGGCGGGAAATGCTCCGCCACGGCCTTGGGGCCCGCGGTGTAGACGCCCGGCTCCCCGAGGCCGAGCATCGTCCGTGCAAAGCCCAGCTGGCCTGCGTTGCGTACCCAGCCCGTCGCCATGTTGGCGATCGACCACCAGCCGAGGAAGAGCGCGAGCGTCCATTTGGCCCCGAGCTTGTCGGTGACCCAGCCCGCGCCGAGATAGGCGAGCGTATAAGCGATCAGGAAATATTGGACGATGCGCGCATAGCCATTGTCATCGATGCCGAGGTCGCGCTGGACGTCGACCGCGAGAATCGAGAGCGTCTGGCGATCGACGTAATTGAGCACCGACGCGAGGAAGAGCAACGCGAGGATCGCCCAGCGCAGTCGGTTGGGCCTGGTATCCGTCACGTCGATTTGCTCCTGCGTCATCCACCGATCTCCACTGCCGCCGCACGCAGCGCTGCCACGAGCGATTCCGTCGCCGATTCGGGGATCCACCCCGACAGGGCGATACCCGCATGCGCCGGATCGCCGGTGGAGACCGCGACGATATGATGATCGCGCGCGTCGGCGACATGGACGCGCGCATAGCCCTGGGCGCGGACGCGCCCCAGCGTGTCGAGAAGCTGCTCTATGCCCTTGGGGAACATCGGGATCGCCTCGCTTTCGTACAGCGCCCGGACCTCTTCGTCGCTGCATTCAGAGAGCAGGACGATGCCGATCCCGCTGGTGGTCGCGGGGAGCAGGCCGATGCGGCCCACGCCGCTCGTGACCTCGATCCCGGGCGGGGCGTGGAAGAGATAGCTCACATTGCGCTGCCAAAGCACGCCGAGCGCCACCGTATTGCCGAAGCGCCGGAGGCCGGCGAGCACCGGCAGCGCCCGGCGGATCAGCCCGGAAGCGAACAGGCTCTGCGCCGCAAGGACGTGCATGCCGCCGCCGGCGGAATATTTGCGGCTCCCATTCTGGCGGGCAATGCCGAGATAGGCGAGCGTCTTGAGCAGGCGATTGGTCTTGGTCGCATCAATGCCGAGCTGTCGCGCGAGCTCACGGCAGCCGATCGGCTCTGGCGAAGTGGCAAGCGCCTGAAGCATCATGATGCCGTCGATCAGGCTCTGGTTCGGCTGGGCATTGAGACCAGGGCGCAGCGTCATGTCACCCGTTCCGCATGCATCCGGAAGCGCTTGCCGGGACCGGCTTCGAATGTCTGTGTGGCGGCGACCAGAGTCACGCGACGAGTGCCTCCGCCGGAAGAAGATCGGACAGCCGGGCGAGCAGCGCGCCGAGCTCGGCACGGTCGAAGCGATCGAGTGACGGTCCGGGCGCGCGCGTGAAGTCGCTCTCGATCAACCCGCGGCGCACGAGCACCGCCTTGGTCAGCCGCCAGCGGAACACCGCCTGCATGCTGAGCAGCGGTAGAGTGCGCTCGAAGAGATCGCGTGCGCGCGCCTCGTTCCCGGCGCGATACTGGTCCAGCATCGCGACGTGCAATTCGGTGATCTCGCATGCCGGCATCGTGCCTTCGGCGCCGCGCGCGAGTTCGTCGATCACATAGCGCGCGCCGGCGCCGCCGAACACGGCGTCGAGGCTGTCGCCGGCGAGCTCGGTGAGGCGCGTGATGCGCTGGCCCGAGGGCTGGGCCTCTTCCTTGACGTAGCGGATGCCGTCGAGCGCGCGGGCGAGCTGGGCGACGCTCTCGAGCGGCACGCCGATCCCCATCGGCGCGGGCGCATTCTGCACCATGATCGCGACGCCCGACGCGTCGTGGATCGCGCGATAGAAGTCCGCCATGGCGCCGAGATCGTCCGCATGCGCCCTGGGCGTCAGGATCATCGCCGAAGCGGCGCCGGCCGCGGCGCCCGCCACGGCATAGGCGATCGCGTCATCGGTATCGCCGGCGCTGGCGCCGACGACCAGGGGCACGCGGCCGCCGAGCCATTCGCCGATGCGCCGGGTGAGGTGCAGCCGCTCCTCGCGCGAGAGCATGTCGTATTCGCTTGCCAGCCCGGGGAAGACGACGCCGCTGGCGCCTGCCCCGACGACATAATCGAGGACGCGGCGGGTCCCGGCTTCGTCGATCGCGCCGGCGGAGGTGAAGATTGTCGGCAGGATCGGCAGGACGCCGCTCAGTTCGGCCATGGCCGCATTCCCCCTTCGTAGTATTATGTTGCTATATGTACCATGATTGACATAGCGGATGTGCTTGTCAATCCGGCGATAGGGACAGCGTGCGCGACTATCCGGCGATTGACACCGGGAGGGCAGCTTGGCTATCGTTGCTTTTATAGATATGAAACGTCCGTGATTGGCGCGAGGGCGAGCTGTGGAAGGGAGCGGATGACGGGGTTGAGCGGGCGGAGTGCGGTGGTGACCGGCGCCGCGAGTGGAATCGGGGCGGCGATCGTCGCACGGTTGCGGGCCGAGGGCGCGCGCGTGGCTGGAATCGACCTGCGTGAGGCTATCGGCAGCGACCATGACATCGTCGCCGATCTGCGCGACGGCGCGGCGCTCAAGAGCGGCCTGGCCGGAGCGCGCGCGGCGATCGGCGTGCCGACGATCCTTGTCCATGCCGCGGCGGCATCGCATTTCGGCGGCTGTTTCGACACCGATCCTGCGACCTTCGTGGACCTGTTCGACGTCAACGTCGCGGGGGCGGTGCGGGTGATGCAGGCCTGCGTTCCCGACATGCGCGCCGCAGGCGGGGGCGCGATGGTGATGCTCACCTCGGTCAACGCGCGGTTCGCAACGCCGAGCCTCGCGGCCTATGCGACGACCAAGGCCGCGCTCGAGAATCTGGTGCAGACCGCCGCGCTCGAGCTGGCCGGGGATGCGATCCGCGTCAATGCGATCGCCCCCGCCAGCGTCGACACGCCGGCGATGCGCGCCTCCTATGCGCGCGCGGATGACCCCGAGGAAGCGC
>DATLJJ010000159.1:0-2790 GCA_035538975.1 Sphingomonas sp.
TTCGTTGCGCACGATGCGCAGCGCGAAGTCGTGCCAGCGCAGCGCAGCGCGGTCCTCGTCGGCCGCGATCACCGCAATCTTGAACTTCCGCGGCAAGTAGCTGAATTCGGGATGGAAGGTGCTCGCCTGGCGCAGCAGCTCGGCCCAGGGGCGCGGATCGCAGATCTCGTCCGCAGCGGCGCCCGCGTACTGGTCGGCAGAGATGTTGCGGATGCTCTCGCCGCTGGTCTGGATGGCGTGCATCTCGACCGTCGCCAGCTCGGCGAGGATATCGGGCGCCTCTTCCAGCTTGATCCAGTTGTACTGGATGTTCTGCCGCGTGGTGAAATGGCCGTAGCCGCGATCATAGGTCCGCGCGATGTGCGCGAGCTTGCGCATCTGGCGCGAATCCAGCGTGCCATAGGGAATGGCGACGCGCAGCATGTACGCGTGGAGCTGGAGGTAGAGACCGTTCTTCAGCCGCAGCGGCTTGAACTGGTCGTCGTTCATCGCACCGGCGATGCGGCGGGCGGTCTGATCGCGGAATTCCTCGACGCGGGCATCGACGATAGCCTGATCATATTGGTCGTAGCGGTACATGTCAGATCACCCAGCTGCCGGCGTTGGGGTCGGCGGGTTTGAGCGTGAGGTCCGGGCGCACGGTGGGGCCGTACGCCCGGATGCGGTCCTTGATATGAGCGGGGCGGGGCCCCTCGGGCGTCATCGTGCCGTCGATCACCACACCGCCGTTGACGCGGCGCGCGCCGGTCTCTTCGGTCAGGATCGCCTCGCCGTGATCGCCGACATCAACGGCGTCCTCGACATGGATCGACCAGCCCTGGCCGGTCCACCAGATCACTGCGCCCGTGCGCAGGTCGTTTCCGGTCAGAATCTTCACGCAAGCGTCTCCGCAGTCTTGGCCCATGCGGCCAGCTTGTCCTCTGCATCGGCGAGCTGGACGACTTCGCCGACGACGATGATCGCGGGGCTCTGCACCTTCTCGCGCTCGACCATCTCGCCCAGATCGGCGAGCAGCGTGCGCATGGCGCGATGCCCTTCCAGCGTCGCGCGCTCGAGCACAGCGACCGGCATGTCGGGCGCCACGCCGTCGGCCATCAGCTTGTCGGCGATGGCGGGGCAGTTGGCGACGCCCATGTAGATCACCAGCGTGCGGCCCTTGCCGGCGAGCCCCGACCAGTTTTGGTCCGACAGCCCCTTGCACTGGCCAGCGACGAAGCTGACCGCGCTCGACCAGTCGCGGTGGGTCAGCGGCAGCATCGCCTCGGCGGCGGCGCCCAGCGCGGCGCTGACACCCGGGATCACTTCGACGGGCAGCCCGGCCTCGCGCACGGCTTCGACTTCCTCGCCGCCGCGGCCGAAGATGAACGGGTCGCCGCCCTTCAGCCGCACGACGATTGCGCCGGTCTTCACATGCGCGACGATCAGCGCGTTGATCGCCTCCTGCGGCAGCGTGTGCCGGCCACGGCTCTTGGCGACCGAGATGCGGTGCGCATTGGGCGCGAGGTCGAGCACGCGCGGGTCGACGAGCCCGTCGTGGACGAGCACATCGGCCTGGGCGAGCGCCTCTACGGCGCGCACGGTGAGCAGCCCGGGGTCGCCCGGGCCGGCGCCGACAAGGATCACGCGCCCACGCGCGGATGGATCGAGCAGAGTTGCCATGGGTCCGGCAGATGGTACCGGACCGCGCAAGGGGCAACGGAGGATGCTTTGGGGGGCGAGTAGGGAAGCTATCGCTACGCGGCCGCAGCGCTTTGCGTCGGGGGCGCCGGCTCGAGGCCATATCCCGTCCCCGACGGCTGCGGAACGGCTTCGGCGGGCCAGGACATCAACACCACCGCGACCACGCTGGTGAGCGCGCGGAAACGTTCGGCGAGCCGCTCGGCGCGCGCAGGCTCGATCTCGACCTCGAACCCGATCCAGATGCCCGCACAGCTCTGTCGCGCACGCAGGTCGCGCGGCAGCAGGTCGAGGTTGGCGAGGATGCCTATGATCTTGGCCAATGCCTGTGGGCAGCGATCGGCGTGGATCTCGAATCGGGGGAGGCGAACCCCGCGCGCATCGGATGCGGCGGCGGGGTAGGTCGATTGCACCATGGGAAAGCCTTCGGATTACCGGAACCAGGGGCTGGTTCGGGAGCGCGCTTCACAGCCTGCTCCCGCGCACGACCGGCAATCGTCCGGCGGAGCGCCGGCGATGCCTGTCGGCGCTAGCCGGTAATTCGGAGAGTGACGGGCAGGCGGCACGAAGCGATGCGCGCGGCATTGCCGCGTCCGTGCTTCGTTGATGCTTCCGCCGTAATCATGAGGCCGCCGCTAGCATGGCGCAGGCCGGCTGCCCAGCCCCCGGGTCAGGCCGCGATCGGCTGGCCGGTCGTCGCGAGCGCCTTTGCATGCGCCTTGATGACCGCGCGTGTGCTCGCGTCGCTGTCGAACACGCCGTACCATCCCTGTGGCTCGTGCGGCGGATCGCCGACGAAGGGATCGCCGTGCTTGTAGCGATGGTCGCCGTGGGCGGCACGGCCTTCGCCGTTCCACGCCCAGAAATTGCTCCCCTGGATCGGCCCGCCGGTGCGCACGCTGTTCTCCACCGCGTCGTAGATCAGCTTGTAATAGGCGTCCTTGTAGCTGGTCGCGCTCTCCGGGTCATAGCCGCCGCCGTCGCGGGGATAGCCGAACTCCTCGATCACCAGCGGCTTGCCGAGCCGCCGCGCGAGCGCGACGTGCTGGTCGATATATTCCCGCACCAGCGCCAGACCCTTTTCGTTGGTGCCGGCGAGGTTCTTCGCATCGA
>DATLJJ010000160.1:0-2278 GCA_035538975.1 Sphingomonas sp.
TCACGCGCAGCGCCGCCAGCGGCGTGCGCAGATCGTGGCCGATCGCGCCGAGCATCCGGTCTTTCTCGTCGAGCATCGCGTTCACGCGCAGGCTGAGCGCATTGTAGGCCGCGATCACTGCGCGCACGTCGCTGGGGCCGCGCTCTTCGAGCGGCTCTGCATCGTCGCCGGGACGGAAGCCGCGCGCCGTCTGCGCCAGCGTGCGTAAGGGGCGGGCGATGCGGCGCCCGGCGAGCAACAGCGGGATCAGCACGACGATATAGAGGATCAGCGTCTGGGCGACGAGCTGCCACACCAGCCCGCGCTCTGCCCGCGACCAGCCGGAGCGTAGCGTCAGCCACCCTTTGCCGGGAAGCTCCACCGCTACGCGCAACTCGCCTCCGATCTGTCGCAGGCGCCGGGCGCGGTCCGGGTTGACGCCGGGCAGCGGATGCCCTTCGTCGATCCTCTGCACCGTGGCGATCACCTGGCCGACCGGGATGCCGGCCTCCTGAAAAGCCTTGCGGATGTCGCCTTCGATGTCCTCACGGCGCGGCTCGCCTGCGGCGATGGGATTCGCCGTCGCCAGCTGGACGTGCCAGGGCGCGCCGCGACCCGGACCGCGGCGCGGACGCGGACGAGGCGTTGGGGTGGGGTTGGCCAGCCGATCGCCGGCGTCCACCAGCCGCGTGACTGCGGGGCCGATCACCTGACCGTAACGGATGGCCTGGCGTTCACGCAGCAGCATCGCGAAGTTGATCGCCTGGGCGAGGAACAGCGCGACCGCGACGAGCAGGGCCATCTGCCCGGCAAGGCTCTTCGGCATCAGACGGCTCACAGGCGAGTGACCTCCGCCGACAGCGTGTACCCACCGCCCCACACGGTCTTGATCAGCGCGGGGTTCTTGGGATCGGGCTCGATCTTCTTGCGCAGACGGCTGACCTGATTGTCGATCGCGCGATCGAACGCCGCCGCCTCGCGGCCCTGGGTCAGGTCAAGCAGCTGGTCGCGGGTGAGCACCTGGCGCGGGCGCGTCACCAGCGCGTGGAGAAGATTGTATTCGCCAGTCGAGAGCGGGACCGAAACACCTTCCCGGTCCACCAGCGCGCGCTCGCCGGTCTTTAGCACCCAGCCCGCAAAGGCGAAGCTGCCGGTTTCGGGCGCGTGCTGCTTGGCGCCGCCGCCGGCCATGCGGCGAAGCACCACCTTGATCCGCGCCGCGAGTTCGCGCGGGGAAAAGGGCTTCACGACATAATCGTCCGCGCCCATCTCGAGCCCGACGATCCGATCGGTCTCCTCGCTGCGGGCGGTGAGCAGGATCACGGGCGTATCGCTGGTCTCGCGGATATGGCGGCAGAGGCTGAGTCCGTCCTCGCCCGGCATCATGATGTCGAGGATCACGAGATCGATAGCATAGGCGGCGAGGCGAGCGCGTGCGCCCTCCGCATCACCGGCCTGGGTGACGCGGAAGCCCTGTTTGGTGAGATATTGCGCCAGCGGCTCTCGGATCGAGCGCTCGTCGTCGACGAGCAGGAGGTGCGGGATTTCTGCCATGTCCGGACCCTAGCAACTCATTTGTGACAGGGAAGTGCCCGGGCCGGCGAGGAGGAGCCGGCCCGGGCGAGTGCGGCCGTGGTTCAGTTCCCGTTGGGGGCTTCGGGAGCTTCGGCCGAGGGAGAGTGCATGCCGCCGCGGTGATGACCGCGCATCGCCTTCATCTTCGCGTGCGCAGCCGCGCGCTCGGAGGCATCGATGCGGCCGTCCTTGTTCGCGTCGACGCGGTCGAACATCGCCAGCGCCGCGGTACGGCTCTCGGCGAGGCTGATCTGCCTGTCGCCGTTCGCGTCGATGCGCGGGCCGTGGCCCCGATCGCCCGCACCGCCGCGCATCGCCTGGCGCGCTGCACGCGCCGCCTGGCGTTCGGCTTCGCTGAGCTTGCCGTCCTTGTCGGCGTCGAAACGCTCGAGCAGCCTGGCGCGCATTTCGCCGCCGCCGTCCCTGCGCTCACCGAACTGCGCGCGGAAAGCCGCGCGTGCTGCCTGGCTCTCGGAGTCGCTGAGCTTGCCATCCTTGTCGGCGTCGAACCGCTCGAGCATTTTGGCATGACGCTCGCCGCCACCGGGGCCGCCGAACCGGTGATGCCGACCGCCGCGGTCCGGATGCGCCGCGCGGCGCTCGTCGGCGCTGAGCTGGCCGTCCTTGTCGGTGTCGGCCTTGGCGAAGCGCGCGTCGACGCCGGCGAGCACTTCCTCGCGCGTGACGATGCCGTCATTGTTCGCATCGGCTTGCATCATATGGT
>DATLJJ010000161.1:0-12132 GCA_035538975.1 Sphingomonas sp.
AGGTGACCGAAAATGCCCTGGCACTGGGCGCGGGCGTGGCCGGCACCGGTATGCTCACCACTGCGGTGGGAACCTGGAGCCTCGGCACCGGCGATTACAGCGCGGCATTCGGTTATCGCGCGGTCGCCAATCACCTCAACACCATCGCGAGCGGCGCGGAAGCGGAGGCGACCGGCGACTATGCCTCGGCCTTTGGTAGCCAGGCGCATGCCTATGGCGACAACAGCACGGCGCTGGGCTACCAGGCCGCGGTCGACCCGGGCGTGACGAATGCAGTCGCGCTCGGCGCCGGGTCGGTGGCGACCGAAGCCAATACGGTCTCCGTCGGCACCGCGCTCCAGCAGCGACGGATCGTCAACGTGGCGGCCGGCACCCTCTCGGCGACGAGCACCGACGTGGTGACCGGCGCGCAGCTCCATGCGACCAACCAGAATGTGATTGCGGCGCAGGGGACTGCCGACACCGCCCGGAGCGAAGCCGCGGCGGCGCAGGGGACTGCCAGCACGGCGGTGACCAACGCAGCAGCCGCGCAGGGTACTGCCAACACCGCACTCGCCGCCGCCGCCACTGCACAGGGCGCGGCAGACGCTGCCCGGAACACTGCCGACACCGCACGCACCGAAGCGGCCGCGGCACAGTCGACCGCCGATACGGCGCGGACCGAAGCCGCGGCGGCGCAGGGCGCGGCGAACGCTGCCCAGAACACCGCCGACACCGCGCGGACCGAAGCGGCGGCAGCGCAGATCACTG
Source organism: Sphingomonas sp. (assembly GCA_035538975.1). Taxonomy (GTDB): domain Bacteria; phylum Pseudomonadota; class Alphaproteobacteria; order Sphingomonadales; family Sphingomonadaceae; genus Sphingomonas. The sequence goes on from DATLJJ010000161.1 coordinate 751, forward strand.
CCAACACTGCTCGCACCGAAGCCGCAGCCGCCCAGAACACCGCCGATTCGGCGCTCGCCAACGCGTCGGCGGCGCAAGCCACGGCCGATACGGCAGTTGCGGGGGCGGCCTCGGCGCAAGGCACGGCGAACACTGCGCTGGCGAACGCCGCGGCTGCCCAGAGCGCCGCCGATACCGCACAAGGTACGGCGAACACGGCCCGAACCGAGGCCGCCGCTGCGCAGGGCACCGCCAATACGGCGCGGATCGAAGCCGCAGCGGCGCAGGCCACGGCCGATACGGCGGTCGCCAATGCCGCCAATGCCCAGACCACCGCCGACCGCGCCGAGACGCAGGCGGCAACCGCGCGCACCGAGGCCGCGGCGGCGCAGTCGAGGGCCGACGAGGCGAGGGACCTCGCCAACCAGGCGCTGTCGAGCGGCGCAGTGACCGGCGACATCGCCCGCGCCGCGCTGGCCAATGCCTCCACGGCACAGCAGGCCGCCGACGTTGCCCAGCAGCAGGCCGACCAGGCCGACACGGCCGCGCGGCTCGCCCGGTCGGTCGCCGACAATGCCGCCGCCAATGCCGCCGCGGCCCAGACCACGGCAGACCGCGCCCTGGCGCGCACAGCCTATATCGAAGTCAACGGCACCGGGCCCGTCGCTCAGGCGACGGGTGCCAACGCGATGGCCATGGGAAGCGGTTCGGTGGCGAGCGGGGACCGTTCGGTGGCGATCGGGGCCGGCGCGCGTGCGGAGAATGGTGCGGCAGTCTCGATCGGCGCGGGCAATGTCGCCTCGGGCGCCGGTGCGGTGGCGATCGGCGACCCCAATGTCGCGACCGGCCGCGGCGCAGTGGCGCTGGGCGCGGACAACACCGCGACCGGCGAGGGCGCAGTGGCGATCGGCGCGGACAGCGTCGCCAATGGCCGCTCGGCGATCGCGCTCGGCCGTGGCGCCAGCGCCGGCGCGGCGGGGAGCGTCGCGATCGGCGACGGCGCGTCGGCGACGCGCGCGGGCCAGGTGGCGCTGGGGAGCTCCGGTTCGACCTACACCATGGCAGGGATCGGATCGGCGGCGAGCCGTGCGGCGCAATCGGGCGAGCTGCGATATGTGACCTCGGACGGCGCGGGCAATCTTGCGCTGGCCGATTTCGGCCCCGCCGCTATCGACCAGCTCGACCGCCAGCTGCATCGCGATCGGCGCGAAATGCGACAGGGGATCGCGACGGCGATCGCGATCGGCACCGCGCCGATCCCGTCGGAGCCCGGGCGCACCTCCTATGTGCTCAACGGCGCCACCTATCGCGGCGAGCAGGCCGTGGGCGGGGGCCTCGCGCACCGGCTAAACGTCGAGGACCCTGTCGCGATTACCGTGGGCTTCTCCTACGGCGGCGGCAGCAACACTGCGATCAAGGTCGGTGTGGCCGGCGAATTCTGAATTCGCGAAATCAAACGCCGGTTCTTCGCTGCCCGACAAAGTCACGGGCGGAGGAATGAGCCTTTGTGCATAGTAGCGCAAGAATTGCGTCTTGGCTTTGCGCGTCGGGGTGTATTAAGGGACTGGTACGCGGCGCCCGGGGGCGACCGTATTCAACGATAATATTCCTGGGGGAAGACATCATGAGATTCCGTATGGTGCTCGCCGCGGCGGCTGCGGCAATGCTGTGCGTGAGCGCTGCGCCGTCGGCGCACGCGCAGCTCGGCGGCCTTGGCGGGCTGGGCGACAAGCTGAAGAAGAAGGTCCCGAACGTGCTGGGCGATCGTCAGCCGATCACCACCAGCTTGCCCGATGCGAAGTGGAGCGTGGCGGACAAGGACGGCTTCACGCCGCGTGAGCCGGAGCGCAGCCTGATGACGCTGCAGCGTACGCCCAACGGCGGCTTCGTGCTCCAGCCCGGCTATTACACCTTCCACGACCAGAGCTATTGCCTGAAGGCCGGCACGCACGGCCCGGGCGGGGGCGACGGCTATATCTATGCGCCGCCCAAAGGCCCGGCCGAAGACGCCGTGATGACGATCGTGCGCAACTCGGTGAACCATCCCGAGATCCACCAGCACGACATCCAGACGCTGCTGTGGGCGATCATCGCACGCGCCAAATTCGAGGACCTGTCGGCCCAGCACAAGGCAGTTGCCGCGCGGCTGCTGACGCCGCGCCAGCTCGCCTCGCTCAACCGCAGCGCGCTCGATATGCTGACCAGCGGACCGATCGCCGACAATCTTCCCAGTGGCGTGCGCCAGGTGCTGCAGGCCGAGGCCGACTTGCGCAGGATGCTGACCACGCCGGGAGCAACCTTCGCCGAGATGGAGCGCGTCGCGGTGCTCGCGGGCGCCGCGCCGATGGGCCCGGGCAGCCAGGACATTCCGTCGGGCCGCTGGAGCCTGCACCCCGACGGCTATTATGTCCGCTACCTGCCGCAGAGCTACACCAACACGGAAGTGGAGATCTGGGTGCCGCAGGGCAGCCCGGCAGTGGGCAAGGAATATGATCCCGCGACGCACATCGCCGTGCCGGGCAACACCAGCCGCCAGCGGCTGATCCAGTCCGGACGGGGGTATCAGAGCCACTAGGCGCACGCTCCGGCGGAAGCGGCCCGCGCCGGCTTTCCCCGGCGGCGATCTTGGCAAGGCGAAACGGCCCCACTATCGCGAAGGCGGGAGGGCATTCAATGATCAAGGGGATTCACGCGCGCGCAGTTTGCGCGACCGCGCTGGCACTTGCGCCGCTCGCTGCCGCCAAGGCGGCGCCGGCCACCGACTTTCAACGCTGCGACGGCTACGGCGCGCCGAACGAGAAAGGCGACGGCATGACCAAGGCCGCGATGGGCTTCCTGGGCATCTTCGTGCCCGAGCCGGGACGCGGCAACACCACGATGAGCGCTGTAGATTTCGGTGCCGCTGGCGTTCGCGCTTGCGACGCTGCGCTCGTAAATCCGAGCCTGCTGCCCCAGTATAGTTTGCGTCGAGCCAGCCTGTTGCGCGCGCGCGCTATCCACCGAATGGCGGGGGACTCCTATGCCGAGGCGCTCGCCGACCTCGATGCCGCGGAGCAGGCCGGCGCCGTGAGCGGCGACGCCCTGTACCGTCGCAGCCTCGGCGCCGGGATACAATTGTTTCGCGCCTATGCGCTGCAGAAGCTGAGCCGCAAGGCCGAGGCGATCGAGGCGGCCCGCGCTGCCGAGGCCGCGCGACCCTATGCCTTCGGCGTCGCGATGGGGGCGGCGCTGATCGCGCTCCATGCTGATCAGGACCGGGCGGCTTTCCGCGCGCGCGCGCTCAAGATCGCCACGGTGCATCCGCAAATTCTCGAAAACCTGTTCTGGGAAGCATGCGAGCGCGGGGATTTCGCCTTTGCGGCGGCCATCCACCCGCAGATCCGTCTCACGCTTCCACGCGACACGCCGGGGTTTCGCGTGACCGACGACGACAATGCCGAGGCGCGGAATTTCGTCCGGCAGGCGAAGCTGGACGCAGTCGATGCCTTTGCGCTCGCCAGCACCGGACGGGTCGCCGAGGGCGAAGCATTGCTCGCCAGTGTCCGCGACAGGATGGAGGAGGCGCTAAATCCGCTCCCGCCGCGGGCGGGCGGGAAGCCGGCCAGCAAGAAGGATCAGCGGCGACACGACGTGTTTCGCATCTTGATGCCCGAAGCACGGCAAACGCTCGATGCCTCGCAGCGGCTGATGGACCAGCTGGCGCTGGCGCGGCGGGGCTCGCTCGCCGAGCTCGAGGCAGCGGTCGCCAGGAATCCCCCGCCAGGCGGTAGTTTCGCGCTCGCGCTGCTCGAAACCGTGGTCAAGGATTCCGCCGAGCGGAAGGCCGAACTGGCGGGGACGATCGCCAAGGTTCGCGAAAACCTGCAGCGGGAAATCAAGCTGCCGGAGCTCTCGCTCGCCGAGCTCTACGAGGCCGTACCCGAGGCCGAGATCGCGAAGCGCATCCCCAAATACAAGTTCGCGAAGAATTTCCTCGGGGAGAACACCGGCAACGGCTTTTTGGTGAGCGAAATCGGCGCGGACCGGGTGACGATCGATTTCGGCGGGAACACCAGCTCCTCGGCCATCGTCGAGGAGCTGGCATTGCTACGCGCCGCCGACATCGCTCGGGAGCGGAAGAAGCGCGGGCTCGTGGTGCTATCACGCCGAACCTACCAGCGCGCCACTCAGGTCTATTGGGGCGGCGTCGCGCTTCGGACAGACCCGCAGGGCTATTCGGCCGAGCTTTCGGTGGCCTTTGTGGATCCGGAAACGGTTCCCGCGGAACTGAGCGCATCGAAGGAGCGCGTCCTCGACGCCGACCGAATCTATGCGGAGCTCTCGCCCGTCTATATTCCGGCGGCGCCCCTCGCGGCGAAGTGACGGGCGGCCGGGCCTAGTAAGGCGGCTGGTGCAGCCCCTTGGGGCTGGTGGTGAAGATCTCGCAGCCGGTCTCGGTGATGCCGATCGAATGCTCGAACTGCGCCGAGAGCGAGCGGTCGCGCGTCACCGCGGTCCAGCCGTCGTCGAGCAGCTTCACGTCCGGGCGGCCGATATTGATCATCGGCTCGACGGTGAAGAACATGCCCGGGCGCAGCTCGGGGCCGGTGCCGGGGCGGCCGACATGGACGACCTCGGGCGCGTCGTGGAAGACCTGCCCCAGCCCGTGGCCGCAGAAATCGCGGACGACGCCGTAGCGATGCTTTTCGGCATGGCGCTGGATCGCGTGGCTGATGTCGCCGAGATGGTTGCCCGGCTTCGCCTGCTCGAGCCCGAGCATCAGGCATTCATAGGTGACGTCGACCAGCCGGCGCGCCTTGATCGGCACGTCGCCGACCAGATACATGCGGCTGGTGTCGCCGTGCCAGCCGCCGAGCATCGGCGTCACGTCGATGTTGACGATGTCGCCGTCCTTGAGCGCGCGCTCGGACGGGATGCCGTGGCAGACGACATGGTTGATCGAGATGCAGCAGCTGTGGGTGTAGCCGCGATAGCCGAGCGTCGCGGGAACGCCGCCGCCGGCGATCGTCATGGTGCGGACGATGTCGTCGAGCTCGGCGGTGGTGACGCCGGGCACCACATGGGGCACCAGCGCGTCGAGGATCTCGGCGGCGAGGCGGCCGGCCTTGCGCATGCCCTCGAACCCTTCGGGCCCGTGGAGCTTGATCGCGCCCGTGCGGGCCTGCGGCATGTCTTCGGTGACGCTCACATATTCGGTCATGGATTGCGATATAGGGCCTCGCGGCTCTACTGACGAGGGGTCGCGAAGAGGGAGTTGCGGGATGGGAGAGGTGCTGGAAGGCGGATGCGCGTGCGGGGCGGTGCGGTATCGAGTCGACCGTGCACCGATCTTCGTCAACAACTGCCACTGCACGCTCTGCCAGCGGCAGACCGGCTCGACTTCGGTGGTGAACCTGTTCGTCGAGGCCGAGGCGCTGACGCAGCTTTCGGGCGAGACCACCCGGCACATCGTCAAGACCGGAAGCGGGGGCGACCATGCGATCATGCGTTGCGCCGAATGCGGCACGGCGCTGTGGAGCTTCTACCCGCGGCTGGGCGAGCTTGGGGCCGGAATCCGCGCCGGGACGCTCGACGATCCCGCGGCGGTCACGCCCGACGCCGCGATCTTCACTGCCGAGCGCATGCCCTGGGTGACGCTGCCCGAAGGCATTCCCCATTTCGAGCGGACCTATGTGCCCGCCGAGCTGCTGCCGCCCGAGCGGTTCGCGCGGCTGCAGGCGCTGATCGCGCTACGAGCGGTGCAGGCGGCAGCATGAGCGCGCGCGTCTGGACAGCGGCGCTGGTGGTGATCGGAGACGAGATCCTCTCGGGCCGCACGCACGACAGCAACGTGGCGCAGCTTGCGGCCTGGCTCAACGTCCAGGGCATCCGCCTCGCCGAGGTGCGGATCGTGCCGGATGTGGAGGAGCGGATCGTCGAGGCGGTCAACGCGCTGCGCACGCGCAACGACTATTGCTTCACTACCGGCGGCATCGGGCCGACGCACGACGACATCACCGTGGACGCGATCGCCGCAGCATTGGGCGTGCCCGTGGTGATTCATCCGCAGGCGCGCGCGACGCTCGAGCGTTATTACGAAAGCCGCGGCGGGCTGACCGAGGCGCGGCTGCGGATGGCGCGGGTGCCCGAAGGCGCCGAGCTGATCCCCAACCGCATGTCCGGCGCGCCTGGCATCCGGGTCGGTAACCTCTTCATCCTCGCCGGCGTGCCGCACATCGCCGCGGGAATGCTCGACGCGCTCACCGGAACGCTGGAGGGCGGGCTTCCGGTGCTCTCGCGCACCATCGGCGCCTGGGCGGCCGAGAGCGAAGTCGCCGAGATGCTGCGCGAGACCGAGCATGCGCACGAAGGCGTGGCCATCGGCAGCTATCCCTTCTTCCGGGAGGGACGCACAGGCGCGAACTTCGTGGTGCGCGCGACCGACGCGGCGGTGCTCGACCGCTGCGCGGCGGCGCTCGCCGAGGGACTGCGCGGGCTCGGGATCGAGCCGTTCGAGGGGGGAATCTAATCCCTCTACCGCATGCGGTAGAGGGGCTTACTTCGCCAGATCCTTGAGCACTGCCTTATAGAAGGTGACCGCCGGGCCGATCTCGCCCACGGGAATGCGCTCGTTGAGGCCGTGGGCGAAGCTGTCAGAGGGCTTCATGAACAGCGGGCTCACCCCATAGCTCGGCACGCCGCGGCCGCGGAACCACATCGAGTCGGTCGCGCCCGCGGACATCACCGGCACCACCGGCACGTCGGGGAAGCGCGCGTGGACGGCGCGGGTGATGACCTTCATCAGCGCCGGGTTGATCGGCGAGGCGTCGCTCGGCACCGATCCGCTCTCGACCTTGGTGATCTTTACTGCGGAATCGCCGACGATCTCGGTCAGCTTCGTGCGGACCGCCTCGATCGGCGTGCCGGGGAAGATGCGGCAATTGACGTTGGCAGTGGCGCGCTGGGGAAGCGCGTTGGTGGCGTGGCCCGCGTTCACCATCGTCGCGACGCAGGTGGTGCCGGTCTGGCCGATGTAATTGGGGTCGGCGCGAAGCAGTGCGCGGGCCTGGGCGTCGTCGGGGTTGGCGGCGAAACGGCGCATCGCGTCCGCGACCTTGGGATCGGACGCCTTCTCGGCCGCCGCCGCCCAGCTCGCGCGGGTGATGTCGTTGACCTGGCCGGGGAATTCATGGGCCGCGATCTTCTGGAGCGCGTTCGCGAGCTGGTAGATCGCGTTGCTCTTGCGCGGGGCGCTCGAATGGCCGCCGGGATTGGTGACGCTCAGCTCGAAATCGGCATAGGTCTTCTCGGCGCCCTGCACGCCGAACATCACCGCGCGGCCCGTCTCGTCCATGTCGCCGCCGCCGCCGTCGATGTTGAGCAGCAGCTCGGCGTCGTGGAAGCGCTCGGCGAGCGCGGCGGTGGTCTTCATCCCCGTCTCCTCGTCGCCCGAGAAGAGCAGCACGATGTCGCGGCCGGGCTTGAAGCCCTCGCGCTTCAATTGGATCATCGAGGCGACGAAGGTCGAGACGTCGAACTTGTTGTCGCTCGCGCCGCGGCCGAAGAGATAGCCGTTCTCGACCACCGGGGTGAAGGGATCGCGCTCCCAGTCGGCCGGCTTGGCCTCGACCACGTCCATATGGCCCGAGATGAGGATAGGCTTCACACCTGCCTTGCCGGTGCCGCGATAGCGCGCGACCAGCCAGGCAGTGTCGCCGATCCGCTCGACCTGCACGTCCTCGGCCGCGAAGCCGCCGGCGACGAGCGTGGACTTCAGATATTCGGCGTATTCGGGGGTCTGGTTGCCCGGCCCCGCGACGGTGCGGAAGGCGACGCCGCGCTTGAGCAGATCGAGCGCCTGCGTCTCGGCGTTGGTCTGGGCGTGCGCACTGCCGGCGGCGAGCGCCACTGCAAGGAGGGCCGCGAGCTCGCGCATCATTCTGCTCCGCTGATCAGGGGAAGAGTGGAGCGGGTGAAGGGAATCGAACCCTCGTCGTAAGCTTGGGAAGCTTCTGCTCTACCATTGAGCTACACCCGCGCGGCGCTCGAAGTCCTAGGTTTTGCCGCTGCTGTCAAGCGGTCGCGGCGCGTTCGACCCGCAGCATCGCGAGGGCGGCGATCAGCAGCGTCGCTGCGGCGAAGGCCATGGTCCAGATCGGCTCGCCGGGGAAGAAGCGCTTCATGATCGATCCCATCACCGTCGCGACGAGCAGCTGGGGGACCACCACGAAGACGTTGAACAGCCCCATGTAGATGCCGAGCTTCTTCTGGGGGAGCGCGGAGGCGAGGATCGCATAGGGCATGGCCAGGATCGATGCCCAGGCGATGCCGATGCCGATCTCGCTCGCCAGCAGCCAGCGCGGATCGGTGATCAGGAAGAAGCTGGCGTATCCGGCGGCGCCGCAGAGCAGGCCGATGATGTGGGTGCGCGCCTGCCCGATGCGGCCGGCGAGGAAGGGCAGGAGCGTGAGCGCGGCGATCGCTGCAACGCCGTTGTAGGTGGCGAAGAGCACGTCGACCCAGTTGGCGCCCTGCTGGTAGAGCGGGCTGGTTGCGTCCGGCGCGCCGTAGAAGTGCTGGGCGACGATCGGGGTGGTGTTGATCCACATGATGAACAGCGCCGACCAGCTGAAGAACTGGACGACGGCGAGGCGCTTCATCAGCAGCGGCATGCCCGAGAAGTCGCCGACGATGCTGCTCAGCATGTTGGTGCTCGAGCCGGCGCGGGCGAGCGCGATGCCTGCGGCGCTGGCGAGGCCGTAGCCGGCGAGCAGGGCGCCGAGCAGATAGACTTCCTTCTCGAGCCCGAGCGGCGTTACCGCGAGCATGACCAGCGCACCCGCGCCGAACCAGGCGAGGCTGGTGCCGTAGCCGCGGTCGGCGAGGGCGTGGGAGGCCTGCACCTCCTCGGCCCGCGCGCCGTCGAACGCCGCCATCTCTTCGGGGCTGTATTCGCGCGTGGTGAGCACGGTCCACAGCACCGCAAGGAACAGCGCTCCGCCGCCGAACCAGAAGGCGACGCGCACCGTATCGGGCACGGCGCCTCCGACGGCCTCGTTCGAGACGCCGAGGTGTTCGAGCACCCAGGGGAAGATCGATCCGACGACAGCGCCCGCGCCGATGAAGGCGGTCTGCACCGCATAGCCCGCGGCATGCTGGTCCTTGCGCAGCATGTCGCCGACGAAGGCGCGGAAGGGCTCCATCGAGACGTTTAGCGAAGCGTCGAGCACCCACAGCAGCAGCGCGGCGAAGAGCAGCGCGGGCGCGAGCGGCATGGCGACGAGCGAAAGCGCGGCGAGGACGGCGCCCGCGACGAAATAGGGCCGGCGGCGTCCGATGCGGCCGAGCCAGGTGCGGTCGCTCATATGGCCGATCACCGGCTGGACGAGCAGCCCGGTGAGCGGGGCGGCGACCCACAGCCACGAGAGGTCGTCGATCTTCGCGCCGAAGGTCTGGAAGATGCGGCTCATGTTCGCGTTCTGCAGCGCGAAGCCGATCTGGATGCCGAAGAATCCGAACGAGATGTTCCACAGTCCCGCGAAGGACTGGCGCGGCTTTTCGGTCATTCGGGTTCCTTCAGGGGCGGCAATCGGGTGTCACGATCCGCACGAGCGGCGGACGACGAGCCTGGTGGGGAGGAGGGTGCTGCCGACCGGCTGCTCGCGGATGCGGCCGACGAGCGTCTCGACGAGGCGGCGCCCGGCGAGCCGCGGGTCCTGCATCACGGTGGTGAGCGGCGGATTGGCGATGCTGGCGGCAGGGAGGTCATCGAAGCCGACCACCGCCACGTCTTCGGGGATGCGCTTGCCGGCTGCCTGCAGCGCGCGCATCGCGCCGATCGCGATAAGGTCGCTCGCCGCCACGATCGCATCGAAGCGCTCGCCGCTCGCGAGCAGCGCCGCGGCGGCCTCAGCGCCTGAATCCTCGGTGGTGATCGCGTCGAACTGGAGGCCGGGGCGCGGGATCACGCCGGCTTCCTTGAGCGCCGCGACATGGCCGCGGTAGCGATCCTGGAACTCGGGATAATGGCTGGAGGCGGTCCCGAGAAAGGCGATCTGACGCCGGTCGAGCCCGAGCAGGTGGCGCGTCGCCTCCTTCGCGCCGCCGTGGTTGTCGCAGCCGACGGTGAGCCCCGCGGCCTCTGCCTGGACCGATCCCCAGCGGACGAAATGGGTGCCGGAGTCCTTCAGCGCCTGAAGCCGGGCGCGGTAGAGCTCGTAGTCGCCATAACCGAGCAGGATGATGCCGTCGGCGCGGTGGGCGTCCTCATATTGGCTGTGCCAGTCGCTCGAGAGCTGCTGGAAGCTGATCAGCACGTCGTGCTCCAGCTCGGCGCTCGTCCGGATGATCGAGCCGAGCATCGAGAGGAAGAAGGGATTGATCAGCGAATCGTCCGAGGTCGGATCCTCGAAGAAGAGCAGTGCCAGCGTCTGCGAATGGCGGGTGCGCAGGTTCGAGGCGGCCTTGTCGACCTGATAGTTGAGCTGCTTGGCGATCGATTCGATGCGCATGCGCGTGGCGGGTTTCACGCCGGTCATGCCGCGCAGCGCGCGCGAGACGGTGGGCTGCGAAACCCCCGCCAGATGCGCGATGTCGAACGACGTCGGCCTGCGCTGCATGACCCGAATCCTCTCGAAAACGCCGCTGTTTCCGCGGCTTTGCATAATATGCAAGACAGCGCAGATCGGGCCGCCGGTCAACGGCGCGCGTGGTGCAAAAGGGCCACTGCGGCCGCATAACCGGATTGAATACGTATGTGAGCCGCTGGTTAGCGGCGGGGCTTTCGCACGATCTAGGCGGCGAAGCGCATGGGGGGCTCCACTGCGCAGCATCGATCGCGCCGCGAGGAGAACCGCCGCAAGAGCGGGAAAGGCGCGAAGCTAGGGAGAAGGATTTTGATCAGCATTTCGCGTCGCCGCACCGCCACTCGCCTGACGTTGGGCGTGGGCGGTCAGGCTCTTGCGGCAGCCCTTGCGCTCGCCGCGTTCGCCGCACCCGCCGAGGCGCAGGACGCCGCGCAGGCGCAGAACGACGCAGCCCGGGCACGGAACGACGCCGCCCAGGCACGGAGCGAGGCTGAGCAGGCCCGGAACGAGGCTGAGCAGGCGAAGATCGAAGCCGCGCAGGCGAAGAGCGACGCCGCCCAGGCGCAGAATGACGCGGCCGAGGCACAGAACGAGGCCATCGTCGTCACCGGCATCCGCGCCTCGATCGCCAATTCGGTGGCGTTCAAGCGCGAGAACACTTCGATCGTCGAAGTCGTCTCGGCCGAAGACATCGGCAAGCTGCCCGATCAGTCGATCGCGGAATCGCTCTCGCGCCTGCCGGGCCTCGCCACCCAGCGCCTCGACGGCCGCGCCAGCGTGGTCTCGGTTCGCGGCCTTGCGCCCGACTATACCACCACGCTGCTCAACGGCCGCGAGC
>DATLJJ010000162.1:0-12129 GCA_035538975.1 Sphingomonas sp.
TCGCGGGCGGTGACGACCGGATCACGCTCACCAACTTCTTCACGGCCGCGGCCGGCCAGACCGATCATGCGATCGAACTGATCGAGTTCGCCGACGGCACCCTCTGGTCGCTCGCGGATATCTATGCGCAGCTCGGCGCCGGCAGCGCGGGCGACGATTCGATCGACCTGGGCACCGCGCTCGACATCACTGCAACGCTGTCGGGCGGAGCGGGCGACGACCGGCTCGCGGGCGGCATCGGCGACACGACCTACAAGTTCGGCATCGGCAGCGGCCGCGACACGATCGTCGAGGGCACCAACTGGTCCGGCTCGGACGATGTGCTCCAGCTGGGCACGGGCATCGCCGCGGCGGACGTGATCGTGATCCATGACGGCGCGGACCTGATCGTGCGGCTGCGTGGCAGCGACGACCGTGTCACGATCAAGGGACAGGCCACGGCCACGAACCCGCCGATCGATCGCGTGATCTTCGCCGACGGTCAGATATGGACCGCGGCGGCGCTGCTCGCGCAGGCAGTGACGCCCGCCGCGGCCGAAGCGGCGCTGCATCCCTCCGTCCCCGGCGCCAATCCCTTCACCGATCCACTGTTCGGCACCAGCACCGGCGGCGGCACCGGCGGAACGGGCGGCACCGGCGGCGGAAGCGACGACGGAAGCGCCGTCGGGCCGGGCACGCAGGTGCTGACCGGCACCAGCGGGCAGGACACCTATCGCCTGTTCGTGCCGACGCTGGACGACGGCTCGCTGGTGACGATCACCGATTTCCAGTCGGGCAGCAGCGGGGATATTCTCGACATCCGCCTGGCCGCCGGCCTCACCGGCACAGTGGTGACCCGCCAGGAGGGCGCCGACACGTCGGTCTATTTCGTCCAGACGGGCACCTATCGTCTCGATGAAGCGCGGCTGGTCGCGCGGCTGCGGGGCGTGACTGCGAGCGCGTTGACGCTGGCCAATTTCAACGGTGCGCCCTTCGCGAATGCCGCCAATCTCTCGCTCAGCGGCGACAACGGCGCCAACACGCTGACGGGCGGCTGGGGTGCGGATACGCTGGTCGGCAACGGCGGCAACGACACCCTCACCGGCGGCACCGAGAACGACACGCTTCAGGGCGGCGAGGGCAGCGACACCTATAAGTTCTCGCGCGGCTTCGGACAGGACATCGTCAGCGACGGCGGCTGGCGCACGGCGAATTCGCCCGATGACATCGTCGAATTCGACGCGACAATCGCGCCGGAGGACATCGTCGTCGAACTCTCGGCGGACGGCGCAAGCCTGCTCCTCAAGGTCGCAGGGACCGAAGACCGCGTCACACTGCAGAGCACGATCACCAGCGACGCCAACCGGATCGAGCGCGTCCGCTTCGTCGCCGCCGACGGGACGATCACTTACTGGACGCACGCCGATCTGGTCGCGCGCGCGGTTCCGCAGGTCGGCACCGGCATCGGCGTCACGGGCACTGCGGCGGGCGAGACGATCACCGGCTCGGCGCTGTCCGACACGCTGGCCGGCGGCGGCGGGGACGACATCCTGATAGGCGACAGCCCGTCGGTCTACGCCGCCACCGGCGCCAATCTGGTGGTGAACGGCAGCTTCGAGCAATCGGCGGCGACCTACACCTCGGCAAGCTGGGGCCGCAGCAGCACGACGCTTCCAGGCTGGACGCTCGAAGGCAATTCGTTCGAGCAGGTCAATTCGGGCCATCAGGGCGTCCCGGCCACCGACGGCAGCTTCTGGCTCGACCTCGACTCGACCGGCAGCAACGGCAACGTCACGATCTCGCAGCAGTTCAGCGGGCTCGCCGCGGGCCAGCAGCTGATGCTGCGCTTCGATTATGCCAATCGCACAAGCGCTGCGAGCGGCCCGTTCGAAGTGCTGTGGAACGACGCGGTGATCGCGTCCTACAGCCTCACCGGCACCGGCATGCGGCCGGCGACGCTGTTCGTCACCGCCATGGAAGGAGCCAACAAGCTTTCGTTCCGCGGACTCGGCACGGTCGACGGCGAAGGGGCGTCGCTCGATAATGTGCGCCTGTCGGAATATGCAGTCACGACGGCGGTTACCGAGGGTCGCGACTCGCTGAGCGGCGGTGCGGGCAACGATACGCTCCATGGCGGCGGCAACGTCGACACCCTGAGCGGCGGCGCGGATAACGACACGCTCTACGGCGAGGCGGGCGACGACAGCCTGAGCGGCGATGCGGGCGCCGACATCCTCGTCGGCGGGCGCGGCAGCGACACGCTGGCCGGGGGCGACGGGGACGACGTCTATCGCTTCGAAGTCGGCGACGGGCAGGACTCGATCACCGACGCCGCCGGCGTCGACCGGATCGAGTTCGGCGCAGGTATCGGCCCGGCAGACATTCAGGTCTCCCAGCAGGGTTCGACCAATCTCGTCCTGCGCCGCGGCACCTCGGGCGACCGCGTGACGATCGTCAACGCGCTCAGCACGGCTGCCAATGCGATCGAGGAAGTGCGTTTCGCCGACGGCACGGTCTGGACGCACGCGCAACTGCTGGCGATGTCGCAGGCGCCCACCGAGGGCCGCGACGTCATCTACGGAACCAGCGCGGCCGATACGCTGTCGGGCGGCGCGGGCGACGATTCGATCAACGCGCTGGGCGGGAACGACACCCTCAATGGTGACTCGGGCAACGACAGCCTGACCGGCGATGTCGGCGACGACACGCTGACCGGCGGGCTGGGCAACGACAGCCTCACCGGCAACGGGGGCAACGACGTCTACCGCTTCAACGCGGGCGACGGGCAGGACACGATCACCGATACCGCCGGCATCGACCGGATCGAGCTGGGCGCGGACATCGCGACCGCCGACGTGCAGGTCGTACAGCAGGGCTCGGCGAACCTCGTCCTCCGGATCGGCACGAGCGACCGGATCGTGCTGGCCGGCGCGCTCAACACCGCGGGCAATGCGATCGAGGAAGTGCGCTTCGCCGACGGCACCGTCTGGACGCACGCGCAGTTGCTGGTGATGTCCCAGACGCCGACCGACGGGCGCGATGTTCTGTACGGAACCAGCGCCGCGGACACGATCTCGGGTGGCGCGGGCGACGATTCGATCAATGCGCTGGGCGGCAACGACACGCTGGGCGGCGACGCTGGCAACGACAGTCTCACGGGCGACGTCGGCGACGACACGCTGACCGGCGGGACGGGCGACGACAGTCTCGCCGGCAATGCGGGCAACGACGTCTACCGCTTCAACGCGGGCGACGGGCAGGACACGCTCACCGACACCGCGGGCGTCGACCGAATCGAGCTCGGCGCGGATATCGCCGTGGCCGACGTGCGGGTCGTGCAGCAGGGTTCGGCAAATCTCGTCCTTCGGATCGGTACGACCGACCGGATCGTCCTCGCGGGCGCGCTCAACACGGCCGGCAATGCGATCGAGGAGGTCCGCTTCGCCGACGGGACGGTGTGGACGCATGCACAGCTGTTGACGATGTCGCAGGCGTCGACCGACGGCCGCGACGTCATCTATGGCTCGGGCAACGCCGACACCATCTCCGGCGGCGCGGGCGATGATTCGATCAACGCACTGGGCGGCAACGACACGCTCAATGGCGATTCGGGCAATGACAGCCTCACGGGCGACGTTGGCGACGACACGCTCACCGGCGGGACGGGCAACGACACCCTGGCCGGCAATGCCGGCAACGACGTCTATCGCTTCAACGCGGGCGACGGGCAGGACACGCTGACCGATACCGGCGGGCTCGACCGGATCGAGCTGGGCGCGGGGATCGCGCCCGCCGATGTGACGATCGTGCAGCAGGGCACCACCGGTCTCATTCTCAAGATCGGCGCCAACGGCGACCGGCTGACGCTCGTCAACCAGATCAACGGCGCCGCCAATGCGATCGAGGAGCTGCGCTTCGCCGACGGCACGGTTTGGACCGCGGCCGACATGGCGATCCGCGCGACATCGGGAACGCCCGGTGCAGACGTCTACAACGGCTCGAGCGGCAACGACACGCTTTCCGGCCAGGCCGGCAACGATACGCTGACCGGCAACGCAGGCGACGATCAGTTGTCGGGCGGCGCGGATAACGACGCGCTCGATGGCGGCGCGGGCGCCGATCGGCTGGCTGGCGGCACCGGCAAGGACAGGCTCGTCGGCGGTGCAGGCGGCGACACCTACGTCTTCGCGGCCGGGGACGGCCAGGACGAGATCGACGACAACGGCGACGCGACTGCCGACACGCTGCGGATCGAGGGGTACAGCCTCGGCCAGATCCGCTTCAGCCGCACCGGCGTCGACGCCAACGACCTGACGATCCGTTTCGCCAACAGCACGGACAAGATCGTCGTGCGCCAGGCGTTGGCGGGCACCGCGGCGGACACGCTCGAAAGCTTCGTGATCGCGGCGAGCGGGATCACGCTCACGCTCGCCGACGTCCAGTCGCGTCTGAGCGAGGACGTCGCGACCACCGGGGAATCGATCTACGGGACCCCCGATGCCGATGTGCTGACGGGCGGTACCGGCGACGACTTCCTGAGCGGCGGCGCAGGCGCCGACACGATGACCGGCGGCGACGGTAACGACATCTTCGGCGATATCGTCGCCGACAGCAGCGTCGACACCATGACCGGCGGGGCCGGCCGCGACACCTATCGCTTCCTGCCGACCTTCAACATCCCGGACAATTTCGTCGCGGACGTGATCACCGACTTCCAGGCGGGCGATTCGGGCGACGTCATCCGCCTGTCCTCGGCCAATCCCAATCCCTTCGAGGAAGGCCGGCTGCGCGTCAGCCAGGACGGCGCCGATACGGTCATCCTGCTCCGCAACGACGCCGGCTTCGACCGCGCGGTGCTGCGCCTGGTCGGAGTGAATTCGACCGATCTCACCGCGGCCAACTTCGGCGGAATCCCTATCGCCCGAGAGGAAATCGTGGGCACCGCCACCGTTACCTGGCGGCAGAACACCTACGTTCAGTCCGGCAACGAAGATCAGGCGCGCATGGGCATCGGCTTCGTCGATGCCAACGGTAGCCTGATCGGCTCTATCACCTGGGCGGCCTACACGGCTCCGACGACCTGGACCGAACGCACCCTGTCGGCCGAGGCACCGGAGGGCGCGACCGCCATCCGCATCTATCAGTCCCACTCGCGCCTCAGCGGGACAAACAACGACGGCTATATCGACGCCATCGCGTTGACGCTCAACGGCGTGAGCCTGCCGCTGACCAATGCCGGCGCCGAAAGCGGGATTCAGGGCTGGGTCGTAGAGTCCGGATCGTTGACGGTACGCTCGGCCGATCCCGCTCCGTACGACGGCGGGGCCTATTTCGCCGGCGGCACCGCCGCGCTGACCACCGCCTATCAGCAAATCAGCGTCAACTCGCTGAGCACAGCCGGGGACGACAGCGACAACATTCTCGTCGGCGGGCCACTCGACGATCGCATCTTCGGCAACGGCGGCAACGATTCGCTCAGCGGTCTGGGCGGCAACGACCTGCTCGCCGGCGGTCAGGGTGAGGACACGCTCGACGGCGGATTCGGCAACGACAAGCTCGCGGGCGAGGCGGGCAATGACCTGCTGATCGGCGGCCAGGGCAGCGACATCCTGTCGGGCGGGAGCGGCAACGACACGCTCTATGGATCGGATTCCGCAAACCAGTGGACCGGCGACGATGTGCTGTCGGGCGGCACCGGCGATGACCTGCTGTTCGGCGGGCTGGGCAACGACATCTACAAGTTCGCCGCGGGTGACGGGTACGACCGCATCCGCGACGCTGGCGGTGCCGACCGGATCGACTTCGCGGCGGGCATCGGACCGGCCGACGTCGCCGTGGTGCAGGTGGGCAGTGCGATCGAGCTGCGGATTCTGGGCGGCAGGGATCGCATCCGGTTCGAGGCCGACGGCGGGTCGCGCATCGAAACGCTCGCTTTCGCCGACGGCACCGTCTGGACCTGGGGCGATGTGCTCCAGCGCTCGCAGACCGGCGGCGATGGCGACGACACGCTGGGCTTCGCCGCGGGCGGCGTGCCCAATCTGATCCGCAACGGCGATTTCAGCGAATATGATCCCGCACAGGTCACGGGCAGCTTCGACTGGGGCGTGCGTGTCGGCAGTATTCCGGGCTGGACCGATGCGGGCGGCCGGGGCTTCGAGCTGTGGCCGGACGGGTCGGGATCGGGCAATTGGCTCGATCTCGAGGAATATTACGCGCACATGGACGTACGTCAGACGGTCCAGGGTCTGGCGGCGGGGCAGCAGCTCCTGCTCACGTTCGATCACATGCGGCGCAGCGCCGCGCCCACGGGCAGCTTCGAGGTCTGGTGGAACGGCCAACTGGTCGCGGCGATCACCAGCACCAGCCCGAGCTTCCGCACCGATACGCTGACGCTCACTGCAGCCGCCGGCGACAATGTGCTGCGCTTCGTCTCGACCGGCAACACGTCGGCCGACGGCGTGGCGCTCGACAATGTCGGTCTGTACGACCTCTCGGTGGTGCGCAGCGATGCCGAGCGGACGCTCGACGGCGGCGCCGGGAACGACAATCTGCTCGGCTCGGCCTTTGCGGACATATTGCGCGGCGGACGCGGGGACGATCGCCTCGCCGGTGGCCTGGGCGACGACATCTACGTCTTCGTGCGCGGCGATGGGCAGGACGTCATCACCGACGCGCTCGGTGCCAACGAGCTGCGTTTCGCTGCGGGCATCGCGGCGGGCGAGGTGCGTGTCGTCGCGGGCCTCGCGACCTTCGCGCTCGAGATCGTCGGTACCGGGGACCGGATCGACTTCGGCACCCCGGCGGCAGCCGACATGGGGATTCAGACCGTCCGGTTCGTCGACGGCACCGTCTGGACCGCGGCGACGCTGCTCGCCATGGCGCAGGCCGCCTCGGCGGGCGACGACCGGATTCCCGGTACGACGGGCGCCGATGTGCTGACCGGCGGGTCCGGCGACGACACGCTCGATGCACTCGGCGGCAACGACATTCTCAATGGCGGAACGGGCTTCGATCGCCTGCTCGGCGGCGCGGGCGACGACGAATATCGCTACGCTTTGGGCGACGGCTTCGACGTGATCTCCGACGGCGCGGGCGCGGACACGCTGGTCTTCGCCGCCGGGATTTCGGTGGCCGACATCCGCGTCGAGCAGGTGCGCGACGGCAGTGCGATGGTCCTCGTCATCGGCGACAACCAGGGACGGGTGACGATCGACCAGGCGCTCGGCGCGGGCCGGATCGAGACGGTGCGCTTCGCCGACGGCACCGTCCTGACGCACGCCGATCTGCTCGCTCGCGTAGCGACCAACGGCGACGACACCCTGTTCGGCGACGGCGATGCCAATGTGCTCGCCGGCAAGCTCGGCGACGATTTCCTGTCGGGCGGCGGCGGCGACGACAGCTACCGCTTCGCGCGCGGCGACGGGCGCGACACGATCCAGGACAATGCCGCTTCGACCGCCGATCGCGTCGAGATCGCCGGCTATGCCGCCAGCGAGCTGCGCTTCGTGCGCCGCGCGGGCAGCATGAACGACCTGATCGTGTCCTTCGCCGATGCAGGCGACGAACTGATCCTGCTCGATTCGCTCGGCGGCAATGCGGGCATCGAGACGATCGTCCTCACCGATACCGGCGAGACGCTGTCGCTGGCCGACATCGGCGCCCGCCTGCTCGCCGACGCCTCCAGCGACGGCGACGACGTCATCCAGGGCACCGCCGGCGCGGATACCATCACCGGTGGCAAGGGTTCCGACCTGCTGGTCGGCGAAGGCGGCAACGATATCTACGTCTATCGCCGCGGCGACGGCGACGACCGGATCGACGCGTTCGGCAGCGGCCAGGACGAAGTGCGGCTGGCCGACTACAGGCTCGCCGATGTGGTCTCGGCGGTACGCGCCGGGCCCGACAGCGACAATCTGGTGATCGTCTTCGCCGGAGCGGGCGACCGGCTGATCCTGCGCGACGCGCTGGGCAGCGCCAACGGTTCCTCCACGTCGCTGGTCGTGCGTTTCGCCGACGGCACGGTGTGGGACCGCAGCGCGATGCGCGCGCGCGCGATCGGCGACGCGCAGAGCTCGGGCAACGACAATGTCTATGGCTTCGACGGCGCGGATTCGTTCGCCAACGGTGCGGGCAACGACCGGCTGATCGGCGCGGCGGGCAGCGACGCCTATAATTTCGCACGCGGAAACGGCAACGACACGATCGAGGACCTTTCGACTGCTGGCGGCAACCTCGATACGGTTCGCTTCCTCGATTTCGCCTCGACCGAGGCCACCGTCGAGCGGCTGTTCCGCGGCAGCGACTCAGTCGTCATCCGCTTCGCCTCGTCGCCGGCGGACAGCCTGACGATCGTCGACGCGCTGGCGCTCGATAGCCGCGCGATCGAGAGCTACACCTTCTCCGACGGCGTCACCTGGTCGCGCGACACGATGCGGGCGCTGCTCGACAACCGCGCGCCGATCGCGACCGACGACGGCTTCTACACCGTCATTACCGGCCAGCAGCTCGTGATCAGCGCGACCGAGATCCTGCGCAACGATTTCGACGCCGACGGCGACCCGCTGCGCATCGTCGCGGTCGATGCCGGGGACAATGGCATCGCGAGCCTCGACGCGCAGGGCAATGTGCTGTTCACTGCGACCGGCGGTTACGCAGGGCCCGTCAACATCCGCTACACGCTTTCGGACGGCCGCAACGCGTTTGGCGAGGGCGGGATCGACGTGCGCGTTCGCCCGGTGGCGACTGCAGTCGCGGACACCGGCTTCACGGTGGCCGAGGACCAGTATCTCACGATCCGCGTCGAGCGCCTGCTCTCGAACGACCTCGACGGCGATCGCATGATCGTCGGCCAGGTCTATGGCGCGAAGAACGGCACCGTCTCGCTTTCGAGCGACGGCAACATCGCGTTCACGCCCAACGCGGACTTCACGGGCCAGGCCGAGTTCACCTATGTGGCCAACACGCCCGAGGGCGGCCGCGCCGAGGCGAAGGTCTTCATCACCGTCACTCCGGTCAACGACGCGCCGGTGGCAGTGAACAACGGCGGATTCGTTACGGCCGAAGGCACGGCGTTCGACATCGATCCCGCCGCGCTGCTCGCCAACGATCGCGACGTGGACGGCGACCGGCTGACGATCACCGGCCTCATTTCGAGCGCCAGCGTCGAGGCGAGCTTCAACCCCGACGGCACGATCCGGGTCACGCCGCGTGACTATTATTGGGGCAATGCCTATTTCGACTATGTGGTGACCGACGCCGCGGGCGTGACGGCGACTGCGCGCGTTTCGATCAACGTCACGCCGGTCAACGACGCGCCCGAGCCCGGCGCCGATCGCTTCGAGCTGACCGAGGCAGGCGGCCCGATCCTCGAAGACAATCCGATCGTCATCGGCACCGATCGCCTGCTCGGCAACGATATCGACCGCGACGGGGACACGCTGCGCGTGACTGCGGTCGCCAACAGCCATGGCGGCGCTGCCCGGCTGCTCGAGAATGGCACTGTGCTTTTCGAGCCGTCCGCGAACTTCAACGGCGACGCGTGGTTCGACTATCAGGTCGTCGACGATCAGGGCGGCGTCGCCTGGTCGCGCGCGACGATCGCCTACACCCCGGTCAACGATCGGCCCGAGGCGGCGGACGACCATTACGGCAACAGCAGCCTCTATTTCCTCAACGGCACCGAAGACACGCCGATCGTCATCCCGATCATCGAGCTGCTCAAGAACGACTATGATCCCGAGGGGTTCGCGGTGTTCTTCGAGCAGGCCCGCGACGCCGTGCACGGCGACATCCGCATCGAGGGCGGCAACATCATCTTCACGCCCGACCAGGATTTCTGGGGCGAGGCGACCTTTGCCTATTCGGTCACCGATCCGGAGGGGCTGGTCGACGGCGGCGTGGTGACTCTGTGGTTCGCCAATGTCGGCGACGCGCCGCCGGTCGCCGGGGCGGACACCATCTATGTGTTCGAAGACGTGCCGACGACGATCAACCTGTCGTCGCTGCTCGGCAACGACACCGACATCGATCGCGACCCGCTGCGGATCATCGACTGGGCGGCCGAGCGCGGGCTCAACGGCACGCTCGAGGTCGACGCCCAGGGCAACATCCTGTTCACGCCGTTCCGCGACGCCAGCACCTCGTCGGGCTTCACCTATCGCGTGACCGACGACGCCGACGGCATCGCCACGGGCCATGTCGACATCGTGATCATCCCGTCGAACGACGATCCGACCGTCGTGGACGACGAAGGCTTCGTCACGCCGCTCGACATTCCGCTGGTGATCCGCGTCGCCGACCTGATCGGCAACGACTATGACATCGAGCAGGCCGATACCGACGGCGACGGCACGCTCGACGCCGATCTCGACAATCCCGACCGCCCGCGGCCACGCTTCGTGGGCGTGGATGCGGTGCTCGATCCCGCCGAGCTCGCGCAGGGCAACCGCGTTGCCGTCGGCAGCTTCGAAGTGGTCGAGTTCCGCGGCGAGCAGTTCGTGGTTGTCCGCTTCCCGCAGGGCTTCACCGGCAACGTCGCGATCGAATATCGCATCGCGGACGCCGAGGGGTTGGAGGACACCGGCTTCGCCACCGCTTCGGTCGACAATTTCTACGGCGGGCTGCTCCGCGGCTCGACGCGGATCGACTATGTCGAGGGCGGCGCGCTGGCCGACACGATCCGGACGTCGAACAGCGACGACCATATCGTCGCGCTGGGCGGCAATGACCTGATCGAGGCCGGGCAGGGCAACGATCTGATCGACGCCGGCGAGGGCGACGACGTGATCGACGGCGGCGAGGGGGCGGACCGCATCCTCGGCGGCGCCGGGTTCGACACCGTGGTGTTCACCGGCGCCACCATCGGCGTGCGCGCCGACCTCGAATCGCGCGTCGGCCAGGGCAGCGTCGCGGAGGGCGACGAATATGTCGGCATCGAAGCGCTGCGTGGCACCGAATTCGGCGATACGCTCGGCGGCACGACCGGCAACGAAACGCTGTACGGCGAGGCCGGGGACGACCTGCTGGAGGGCCGCGCCGGCGCCGACAGCCTCTATGGCGGCCAGGGCGCCGACCGGATCAAGGGCGGCGCTGGCGCCGACCTGATCGACGGCGGCGAAGGCAGCGACACCGCCGACTATTTCGACGACACCGCCAGCTCGGGCGCGACCGAGGGCGTCACCATCTCGCTCGCCGCGGGCACCGCGTCGCGCGGCGATGCCGCGGGCGACACGCTGGTTTCGATCGAGAATGTGATCGGCAGCGATTTCGCCGACGTTATCGAAGGCGATGCGGGCGCCAACCGGCTCGAAGGGCATCGCGGCGATGACCTGCTCGACGGCGGCGCCGGTGACGACGTGCTGGTCGGCGGGCGCGGCGCGGACGCGCTGGTCGGCGGCGACGGCGTCGACACGGCCGATTACACGCTCTCGCTCGAAGGCGTGACGGTCGACATGGCCAATGGCGCTGCGGGCAGCGGCGATGCCGAAGGCGACACCTTCAGCAGCATCGAAATCGTCCACGGCAGCTACCATGACGACGTGCTGCGCGGCGACGGCGGCGACAACATCCTGCGCGGCGGGCTGGGTGCCGACGTGCTCGATGGCCGCGGCGGCGTCGACACCGCCGATTATTCGACCAGCGAAACCGCCGTCACGGTCGATCTATCGCTCGGCCAGGGACTGGCGGGCGACGCGGCGGGGGACACGCTGGTCTCGATCGAGAAGGTCATCGGCTCGAATGCGATCGACACGCTGATCGGGGGCACGGGCGACGACTGGTTCGACGGCGGCTTCGCCAACGATCAGCTCCGCGGCGGCTTCGGCTCGGACAGCTATGTCGTCGGCTTCGACAGCTCGGAGGATGTCGTCACCGAGATCGGTGCCGAGAGCGACGTCGATCGCGTGTTGCTGCGCGGCAACGTGCTGCCCAAGGACGTCTCGCTCGTTCGCATGGGCGACGATCTGCTGATCGAGCTCGAGAACGACGGCGGCTTCCTCACCGATGCCGCGACGATCAAGGATCACTTCCTCGGCCGTCAGACCGGGATCGAGGAGATCGTCTTCGGCAACGGCACGGTGTGGGATCGCGCGCGGATGGACGAGCTGGTCCGTGCCGGCCGGTTCAACGCGCAGAACGACATCTATCGCTTCG
>DATLJJ010000163.1:0-11733 GCA_035538975.1 Sphingomonas sp.
GCGGCGGCCGATCGGGCTCGGCACGATCGCGCGCGGGCTCGGCGAGCGGCAGCAGCGTCGGTGCCGCGCCCAGCTTCGCCACTTCGAGCCCGGCGAGGATCAGCGCGCCGGTGCCGTAGAGGCCGGTATCCCCGGGTGCGGTGGGCACGGGCTGGTCGCCGGTGCGCTGGACATGGCCGAGCAATCCGTTCGGCTGGACCACGTTCGCCAGCCCCGCCCAGCCGCGCAGCACGTGCGGCTGGAAGATCTTGCGGTCGAGGATGCCGTGGTTGATCCCCCAAGCCATCGCATAGGTGATGAAAGCCGATCCCGAGGCCTCGGGCCCCGGCAGCACCTCCGGATCGAGCAGGCTGGCGCTCCACATGCCATCGTCGCGCTGGAGCGGGAGCAGCCGCGCCATCATTTCGCGGAAGGTCGCGACGTAGCGCGGGCGCGAGGGGAAGTCGGTGGGCATCGATTCGAGCACGCGTGCATAACCGCCGGCGACCCAGCCGATCCCGCGCGACCAGAAGATCTTCCTGCCATTGGCCGAGCGGCGATCGATGAAGCGCTCGTCGCGGAAATAGAGCTTTTCCTCGGGGTCCCACAGGCGGTCGTAGGTACGCCACCATTGCACGTCCATCGCGCGGAGATAGGCCAGATCGCCCGTCACTGCGGAGAGGCGCGCGAGGACCGGCGGAGCCATGTAGAGCGCGTCGCACCACCACCAGGTGAGCTGCGCCGGCGCGGGCTCCTTCGTCAGCGAGGACAAGGTGTAGTCCATCCGCTGCCTGAGCGGCAGGATCATACCGGGTTGGCCGATGCGTGCATGGAGCTCGAGATAGAGTTCGCCGATCGCCTGATCGTCGGCATTGATCATCGCGCGCGGCGTCGTGCCGCGGAAGCCGTAGTTGTAATGGTCGGCCACCGTGCGGAGGAAGGCGAGGATCTCCGGCCGCTGCGAAGTGCGCGCGAGGCGGGCGGCGCCAGTGTAGAAGGCGGCGGCGACCCAATTGGCGCTCGGTTCGCGGATCGCATTGTTGCGCAGCCTCAGCGGCTGTGTGGCGAGCGCGTCGATCTGGGCGAGCGCGGTATAGTCGAGCAACGCAAGCACACGCGCCGGATCGGGCAGGGCGGTCGGTTCGAAGCGCGTGTCGGGGCGCGGCGGAAGCTGCGGACGCTCGAAGCTGGTGGTCGGGAGCGGCGCGGGCTGGGCCGCAACGGGCAGCGCAATGGCGATCGGCAGCGCGGCGAGCGCCCAGGCAAGCGTACGTGTCATGTCCTCTCCCTGACCCTTACGCGCGACACCATGCGCGATGAGTTCCATATTGTGGCACGATGCTACACATATTGCGAATTTCCTTCAATTCCCCGACGGGGCTGATATCGTGCAGCAATGCGGGGTCGATATCCGGACCACCGCAAGTGGGGAGGGAATGGCATTGCTCCGGGTCTTGTTCGCTGCCCTTGCCCTGTCTGGCTGTGCCGCGAGCGCGGTCCGGCCGGGACCAGACTCGTGGCACGTCGAGGCCGAGCAGCCCGCCCGTGTGTCCTTCGCGGGCGGCGTGGTGGACATCGACACGCCCGCCGGCCTCTCGCTCTGGTATACCAAGCCGCTCGAGGGCCCGGTCGCGATCGAGTTCGAGGCGATGGCGGTGTCCGAAGGTGGGCCCAACGACGAAGTCAGCGACCTCAATGCTTTCTGGATGGCGACCGACCCTGCGGTGGCGGACGGATCGGTGTTCGCCAGGAGGCGTTCGGGCGCATTCGCCCAATATGACGACCTCAAGACCTATTATGTCGGGATCGGCGGCAACCGGAACACGACTACGCGCTTCCGCCGCTACATCGGCCGGCCCGGCGAGCGGCCGCTGCTTCCCGAACATGACCTCAAGGGCGCGGCGAACATGCTCGTTCCCAATCGCTGGACACACATCCGGCTGATCGCCGACGGGCGCAGGGTCGCAGTCGAGCGCGACGGGCAGCGGATCTTCGCGCTGGACGACGCCGAACCCTACACGCGCGGCTGGTTCGCGCTCAGGACAACCAAGAGCCATTTGCGGGTGCGCGGGCTGCGCATCGGCCGACCATAGAGGGAGGGGACCATGCGCTTCACGCGGCGGACGCTGATGCAAGGAACGTTGCTGACGGCGGCGGGGGCGCAGCTGCCGATGGCGCTGCGCAGCGCCCAGGCAGCGCCGCGGCTGCGTGAGGCGCCGATCCGCTGGATCGACGGCGCCCCCCCGGCAATCCACGGGGGCCAGACCTTTGGCGTGGCGTGGCCGCAAGGGGCGCTTTCGAAGCGCCAGTCGCTCGCGGTGCGTGCGGGCGACGCGCCGGTGCCCTCGCAAAGCTGGCCCACCGCCTATTGGCCTGACGGATCGGTCAAGTGGACCGCCCACGCCATCGGCGCTGAGACTGGTCGCGCCGATCGGTTGACGGTGGTCCCCGGTCGCGCGGTCGCGCCTGCCGACGGCCATGCCTTGTCGGTAGAGGAACGTCCGGACGCGATCGTGATCCGTTCGGCCACCCGCAGCTGGGAAATCGGCCGCAGCGGCACGACGCTCGTACGAAGTGCGCGCAGCGGCGATCGCGTGCTGGTCGAAAACGCCACGCTCGTCGGTGAAGTCCGCAACGGCGCGGCCGACGGTCCGCGCCAGCAGCTCGGCTGCCGCATCGACCGTGCCGTGATCGAGCAGCGCGGGCCCGTGCGCGCGGTGGTGCGTGTCGAGGGCGTGCACCTCGCCGGCGACCGCGCGATCCTGCCCTTCACCATTCGCTTCTATGCCTATGCGGGATCGGACGGGCTGCGCCTCGTCCACAGCTTCGTCTATGACGTCGATCCGGCGCAGCTTTTCGTCTCGGGCCTCGGCATCGCGGCCGGCGTGCCGATGCGCGGCGCGCTCCACGATCGCCACATCCGCTTCGCGATGGGCGAGGACGCGATGTTCGTGGAGGCCGTGCGCCCGCTCACCGGGCTCAGGCGCGATCCGGGCAAGGCGTTCCGGGATGCGCAGATCGCCGGCCGTGCGGTGGGGCCGGTGGCGGACATGCGCGCGCCGGTGGGGCAGCTGCTCGAGCGCATCCCCGCCTGGTCGGACTTCAGTCTCGCGCAGCTCTCCGCCAACGGTTTCACCCTGACCAAGCGCACCAAGGCGGGGCAGGGCTGGATCGATGCTGGCGAGGGCCGCCGTGCCCCCGGCGTCGCCTATGTCGGCTCGCCCGAAGGCGGCGCAGCGATCGGAATGCGCTATTTCTGGCAGCGCCACCCGACGCAGCTCGATGTCCGCGACGCGGCGACCGACGAGGCGACGCTCACGGCCTGGCTCTGGTCACCCGAGGCGCGGCCGATGGACTTGCGTCCCTATCACGATGCGATGGGAATGGAGGGCTATGATGCGCAGAATCAGGGCCTCGACATCACCTATGAGGATTACGAGCCAGGCTGGGACACACCGACGGGAATCGCCCGCACCAGCGAACTGACGCTCTGGGCGTTCGACGCCACGCCCGAGACTCCGCGTCTCCGGGCCCTCGCCGAGATCACCGCGACGCCGCCGCAGCTGATGGTCGAGCCGGCGAACGTTCATGCGGCGGGCGTGTTCGGCGACTGGGGGTTGCCCGATCGCTCGACTCCCAAGCGCGCCGCGATCGAGGATCAGCTCGCCAACCTCACCGATTTCTACGCAGGCGAAGTCGACCGGCGGAGCTGGTACGGTTTCTGGAATCACGGCGACGTGATGCACACCTACGACGCCGACCGGCACCAATGGCGCTACGACATCGGCGGCTTCGCATGGGCGAACAGCGAGCTCTCGCCCGATCTGTGGCTGTGGTATGCGGCGCTGCGATCGGGCGACGCTAGGACCTTCCGTTTCGCCGAGGCGATGACGCGCCACACGGGCGAGGTCGACGTCTATCACATGGGCCGCTTCGCCGGGCTCGGCACGCGCCACGGCGTCCAGCATTTCAGCGACAGCTCGAAACAGCCGCGCGTGAGCAATGCAGCCTATCGGCGCATCTTTTACTATCTCACCGCGGACGAGCGCGCGGGCGATTTACTGCGCGCGCTGGTGACCTCGCACGAGGCGCTGCGCACGGTAGAGATCGGCCGCAAGGTCCCCGGCGCCGAGCGAAAGCCGCTGCCCGAGGGCGTGATCGAGATGACTTTCGGCACCACCTGGGCAGTGCTCGCGGGCGCCTGGCTCACCGAATGGGAGCGCACCGGCGACAAGAAGTGGCGCGACCGCATCGTCGCGGGAATGGACAGCATCGGGCGCCTGCCGAACGGCTGGCTGACCGGGGGCGCACCCTATGACCTGGCGAGCGGGCGCTTCCTCGATCCCGGGCCGAGGCGCCAGATGTCGCACCTCAACGCCGTGTTCGGTGCGGTCGAGGTCAATTCGGAGCTGCTGAGCCTGCTCGACGTGCCCCGCTACCGCACCGCCTGGCTCGACTATTGCCGCTGGTACAATGCGCCGCGCGAGGAATTCGTCGCCCGATGGGGCGAGCCTTTCGGCCCCCGCAATCTGAGGCAGGGGCATTCGCGACTGACTGCCTATGCGGCGTATCACGAGAAGGATGCGGCGCTGGCGCGGCGCGCGGCGGAGGAATTCTATTCCAGCGACGCAGGGCTGGCGATGGTCGACGGCGATCCGCGCGTGCCGCTGCCTGGCGGCGGAGTCGAATGGCCCGGCGTGTCGACCAACGCATCGGCGCAATGGGCACTCGCCGCCATCCAGAACCTGGCGCTGGTCCCGGAGGCGCTCGATGCCGTCGATCGGCCACCGCCGCGCCGCCGCCGGGGGGAGTAGCCCGAGGGATTTCCCCTCTCTGCAAGCAGGGAGGGGAGTATTTGCCTATTCAGCAATGGCGGCGGGCACCTTCGCCCCCCACAGCGCGTAGAAGAGCACGTAGAGCTCACAGATCGCGCAGATGATGAAGGACTCCTGCAGCCCATAGGCGTCGGCGAACTTGCCCTGGAAATAGACCAGCGCACCGCCCGCGATCGCCATGATCAGCAGTCCCGAACCCTCCTCGGTGAGTGGTCCAAGCCCCTTGATCCCGAGCGTGAAGATCGTCGGGAACATGATCGAGTGGAACAGCCCCACCGAGATCAGCGCCCACATCGCGACCGGACCGTTCGCCAGCGTCGTGATCATCATGACGACGAAGGCGAGCGCCGCGGCGATCGCGAGCACCGTCTCGGGCTTCCACGAGCGCATCAGGAACGAGCCGAGGAAGCGCCCGACCATCATCCCTCCCCAGAGCAGGAAGAGATAATGCCCCGCCTCTTCGTGCGTGAGGTTGCCGATGTGCGGCTGCGACACGAAGTTGATGAACAGGTTGCCCACGCCGATCTCGGCGATCAGGTAGATCGCGATCGCGGGGACGCCGAACACCAGGTTGCGGTGGCGCCACAAAGAATGGCCCCTGCGCTCCTCGCGCGAGGCGCGCGACACCGCCGAGCCGATCGCCGGCAGCTTGAAGCGTGCGATCGCCACCGCCAGCACCGCGAGCACCACCGCGACGATCAGATAGGGCAGCTGCACCGACTGGGCGTCGGCGAGCCGCTGCTCGAGGCTCAGCGAGGCCGCGCCGCCCTCCACGGTCCCCGAGACGCTGCGCCCCAGGATCAGATAGGCGCCGAACAGCGGCGCCAGCGTCGTCCCCATCGAATTGAACGCCTGCACCAGGTTTAGCCGCGAGGGTGCGGAATCGGCGGGCCCGATCACCGCGACATAGGGGTTGGCCGCGACCTGGAGCAGTGTGATGCCCGATGCGATCACGAACATCGCGGTGAGCACGATCGCATAGGAGAGGTACATAGAGGCGGGGATCATCATCAGCGCGCCCGCGGCCATCACCAGCAGCCCAGCGACGAGCGATTTCTTGTACCCGATGCGCTCGATGATCAGCGCCGAGGGGATCGAGGCAACGAAATAGGCGATGAACCAGACGCTCTCGATCAGCGTGGTCTGGCTATAGGAGAGCACCATCACGCTGCGCAGGTGCGGCAGCAGCGTGCCGTTGATGACAGTGATGAACCCCCACATGAAGAAGAGCGTGGCGAGCAGCGCCAGCGCGGGGCGATAGTCGCCGATCGGCGATGTGGCCGCGCCGGTTGTGGCGCTGGCGGAGGGTGTCACTGGCATCTGCTCTCTCTTTGTTTCTGTCGGCGGCGCGGCGGCCCGCGCCAGTAGCTAGCGGGCTTCGCGCGCCGCTGCCAGCGTCACGGGCGTCGCGCGGTCGACCGAGATCGTGCCGCCCTTCTCGCGCAGCTCGGCGATCTGGAGCACGCTGCGGCGCCCCCAGGCCGGGTCCTGCGCCGCTTCAGGCTCGCCCGACTGGTGGACGAAATAGACGAGGTATGCCCGCTCGCCCGAAACGATCACGTCGGGGTGCTGCGCCTTGGCGCGATCGGTGGGGCGCGTGCCGGGCTCGCCCAGCAGATGGCCGGGCTGCGCAGTCCAGTTCGCGCCGTCGTCCGATCGCTGGACGAGGAGGCCCTTCCACGCATCGCTGATCAGCCACCAGCTGCCGCGCCAGCGGAACGCCTTGGGACCTTCGCCCGGTGTGTCGACGACGGTGCCGCGCACCGTCCAGTTCTTCAGATCGGAGCTGTCGGCGTATTTGATCGCCTTGTTCGCGCGTTCGTCGTTGAACCACAGCCGGTAACCGCCGCCGGGCAGCGCCAGTACGCTGGCGTCGATGATGCGGTCCGAGCCGAGCTCGACGCGTTCGCCGCAGTCCCAGCGCTTCAGGTCCGGGCTGGTGAGATGGACGAGGAAGCGCGGCGCGTTCCAGTCCTTGAATACGCCCGGCACCACGGTGATCCACATGTGCCACTTGTCGCCGAAGCGCTGCACCTCGGGCGCCCAGAGCGTTGCGCCGGTGCAGCTCGCGGGGATCGCCGCGGTGCCGGAATAGTGCCAGTGCGCACCATCCGTGGATCGCGCGACGCCGATCGCAGTGCCATGAACCCAGCTGACGTCCTTGGGATCGGCCAGCTTCAGGTCGGCGCGGCGATTGGTGTAGAACATCACCCATTCGCCGGTCTTCGGATCATGGACAGTCGAGGGATCGGCGGCGCCGTCGTGCACCGGATCGCGGAACAGCGGCACCGGCGCGACCGGATCGGCGGCGGCCGGCTGGGCGAGCAGCGCCAGCGCAGCCAGCAACATCAGCGCCCCGCCCCGGTCACCGGGTTGTTGCCCCAGAGCTGGTGATACTTCCAGCCCGACAGCTCCTCGACGATCGCGCGCGCTTCGGGCGAGGTCGGTTCGGTGCCCCCGGACCGCAAATGATCGATCTCGGCCATCAGCACGTCGTGGGTCTGCGCGTTGAGGCGGAAGCGCCACGAAGCGATCAGGCCGGCGAGCATGACGAGGATCGGGCCGAGGATGAGCAACCAGGTGATGGTGGCGATCGCCTGCGGCGTCTGTTGCACGGCGTCGGCGGGCCCTCCCTTGGGCGAGACATAACCGCCGATGTCGATGATCCACCCGGTGAAGATGATCGCCGCGGACTGGGCGAGCTTGCGCACCAGCGTCATCACGCCGGCGAAGATGCCCTCGCGCCGCTGGGCCGTGACGGCCTCGTCGACGTCGGGCAGGTAGTTATAGACCGACCAGGGCACGAAATTGAGCGTGCCGCGGCCGAGCCCGGCAAGCAGGATCGGCACGAACAGCCAGAAGATCAGCATCGGACTGAACGCGGCGGAGGCCGGGTTCAGCGCCGAAAGCATGTTGCCCTGAAGCGCGCCCAGATCCGCGGCAAAGGCCGCCGGGCGCAGATAGTAGAATGCGAGGAACAGCAGCAGCCCGGCGCCGAAGAAGCTGATCGCGATGCGATAGGCGACCACGGGCCCCGTGCGGATCACGATATTGATCGCGATCATCACCGAGATGAGCTGCGCCACGTACATGATCGTCAGCAACTGCGAGATGATCAGCGTCGCGCCCATCATCACCGTGACGACGAAAATCGGGAACGCCGTGTTGAAAATGTCCTGCGAGATATAGCCGCCGAGATAGATCGAGAGGTGCTGGCGGAAGGAACGGATGCGCAGCGTGGAGAACAGATCGCGGAACATTCTCACCGGCATCATCAGCGCGGCCCTCAGGTCGAGCGGGGCGGGCCGGATCTCCATCTCGGCTTCGGTATAGGGGCGTTCCCAGGTGGTGATCGTCACCAACAGGACGACAAGGCTGAAGATCGCGCCGAAGATCGCACCCATGATCAGGAAGGTGCTGGGCGAGTCCTTGCCGCCGAGGCTGGCGATGATCAGCGTCGGCAAATAGGATGCGAGGATCGCGGAGCTTTGCGCGACGATCATCCGTGCGCCGGCGAACTTCGCCTTCTTCCGATAATCGTTCGTCATCTCCGCGGGGAGCGTCTCCCACGGGATGAGGAACATCGTGTAGACGAATTCGAAGAAGATGAACGTCAGCAGATAATAAGTGAAGCTGTGGCCCGCGACGAAGATCAGCGCGAAGCTCGGGAGCAGCGGTATCGTGGCGATCAGGAAGACCTTGCGCCGCCCGATGCGCCGGCCGATCCAGGTGTATCGCAGATTGTCGGACACATAGCCGATCAGCGGACAGGTGATCGCCTCGAGCAGCCGCGGCAGGCCGAGGATGAGCCCCGCCTCCGCGGCCGACAGGTTGCAGAAGGTCGTGAAGAAATAGAGCAGCCAGCCGGTGACGACGGCCTGCGCGCCGGCCCCCAGCATGTCGCCGGAACCCCAGCCCCAATAATTGTACCAGCGCGGCTCGCGATGCGTCGAGACAGTAGGCGCGAAGGCGCTGGCGGCCATAAGGTTCCTCTCGGGTGACAGGGCTCGCCCTGTTCTTTACTCCATATTTTGAACCGCTATCATGATATGTGGAACGACATCAAGTCGGCGGGAGAGAAGAGGATGCGGCGGACACGGCGATTTGGCCAGGCTTTTGCGCTGGGCGCGCTGCTGGTTTCGAGCGTGGCGGTTGCCGAGCCGGCGGCCGAATGGATCGACCCGCTGACCGGGCACAAGGTGATCCGCATCAGCCGCGAGCCAGGCTCCGCAAGCCTCTATTTCCACCAGAACAGCTATACGCCGCAGGGCGACAAGATGGTGATCTCGGTCCCCGGCGGGATTTCGGTGGTCGACCTGAAGACATGGGAAGTGACGCCGCTGATCAAGGGCAAGGGCCTGATCCTGCTCTTCACCGGCCGCAAGACGCGTACTGCCTATTACCAGACGCGCGCGGGCGAAGGGAGGCCCTGGACGATCTTCGCCGCTGACATCGATACCGGCAAGTCGCGGCGGATTGCCGAGATCAAGGAAGGATTCATCGGCTCGATCAATGCCGACGAGACCCTGCTGCTCGGCCAATGGGCGGAGACCGACCGGCCGCTCCAGCCGGGCGCCAGGCCAGGCGACAACAGCAAGTTCGGACAGGCGCAATATGCCGCCAACTGGCCCGACGGCCGCCCGATGACCTATGCCGAGGCCAAGGAGGTGCGGCTCAACGAGCGGCTCGAGGCCAAGATCCCGATGGAGATCTTCACGATCGACGTGAAGACCGGCGCCCGGAAAGTGGTCACCGCCTCGACCGACTGGCTCAACCATATCCAGTTCTCGCCGACCGACCCGCAGCAGATCATGTATTGCCACGAAGGCCCGTGGCACAAGGTCGACCGGATCTGGACGATCCGGGCCGACGGGACCGGCAAGAAGCTGATCCACACCCGCACGATGAACATGGAGATCGCCGGGCACGAGTTCTTCTCGCCCGACGGCAAGACGATCTGGTACGACCTCCAGACCCCGCGCGGCGAAGTGTTCTGGCTCGCCGGCTACGACCTCGCGACCGGCAAGCGCCGTTGGTACAATGTCGAGCGCAATGAGTGGTCGGTGCACTACAACCAGTCGCCCGATCTCAAGCTGTTCTCGGGCGATGGCGGCGACAGCGAGATGGTCGCGCACGCGCCCGACGGGAAGTATCTCTATTTGTTCCACCCGAAGGACATTCCCGACGTCGCCGGCATCCACGCGCCGGGTGCCGAGAACCTCATCGCGCCCGGCACGTTCGACGCCGAGAAGCTGGTCGACATGCGCAAGCAGGATTACCGGCTCGAGCCCAACATGACCTTCACGCCCGACGGCAAGTGGATCGTGTTCCGCGCCAACTTCGAAGGCGCCAACCACATCTACGCAGTCGAACTGGCCAAGGCTGGGGCCAAGTGAGCGGGATGGTCCGCGCGGGTCTCGCGCTCACGCTGAGCCTCGCTGCACTCCCCGCCTTCGCCCAGCCGACCGAACGCGTGTCGATCGACAAGGATTGGCGGCTGCTGATCGGCGACAAGGTCGACGCGATGGCGCCGGCGCTCGACGACAGCGGCTGGAAGCAGGTCGACGTGCCGCACGACTGGGCGATCGCGGGGCCGTTCGATGAGAAGGCGCGCGCGACCGGATCGGGCGGCTGGCTGCCGACCGGCGTCGCTTGGTACCGCAAGCACTTCCGTTTGCCCGACAGCGCGCGCGGGCGGCGGGTTTTCGTCGAGCTCGACGGAGTGATGGATCGCGCCGGGGTGTGGATCAACGGCCAGCATGTCGGGCATCGGCCCAATGGCTATTCGAGCGTCCGCTACGAGCTGACGCCGTTTCTGAAGGGTGACGGCGACAATGTGCTGGCGGTGCGCGCCGACACCTCGGCGCAGCCCGCCTCGCGCTGGTATGCCGGCGGCGGCGTCTACCGCCACGCTCGGCTGGCGATCAGCGGTGATGTGCATTTCGAGCCCTGGGGCGTCGCGGTGCGGCCGTCGCTGACCAGCCGCAGTGCGGGCGCCGAGATCGCGATCGTTGCGAGCGTCCGCAACGCCGCCGATGCGGCGACGCGCGGCAAGCTCGCGGTGGTGCTCCGCGCGCCGGACGGCAGCGTGGTTGCGCGCGGCGAAGGCAGCGGGGCGGCGCTCGACGGCGCGCGTTCGACCGAGCTTCAGGCGCGTCTCCATGTCGCCGATCCGCGACTGTGGGACCCGCGCGATCCGGCGCTCTACACCGCCGAAGTGACGCTCACCGGCGCGGACGGCGCGGTGCTCGACCGCCAGACCGAGCGCTTCGGCATCCGCGATGCGCGGTTCGAGGCGGCGACCGGCTTCTGGCTCAACGGGCGCAACATCAAGCTGAAGGGTGTGGCGATCCACGCCGATGGCGGCGCCTTCGGCATGGCGGTGCCGCTCGCCATGTACGAGCGGCGGCTGCGCGGGCTGATGAAGCTCGGGGTCAATGCCGTGCGCACGGCGCATCATCCCTTCTCGCCCGAATTCCTCGATCTGTGCGACCGGCTCGGGCTGATCGTGATGGACGAGGCGTTCGACATGTGGACGGTCGCCAAGAACCCCAACGACTATCATTTGTTCTTCACCGACTGGTCGTCGATCGATGCGCGCGACTTCGTCAAGCGCGACCGCAACCATCCGAGCGTGGTGATCTGGTCGATCGGCAACGAGATCCACGACACGCCCTATCCTTTGGTCGCCAAGTCGATCGTGGAACGGCTGATGAAGATCTTCCATGCGGAGGATCCCACCCGGCCGGTGACGATGGCGCTGTTCCGGCCGAACACGACCAAGGACTATGAGAACGGCCTCGCCGACATGCTCGACGTGGTCGGGCAGAATTACCGTGAGAACGAGCTGGCCAAGGCGCATGCCGACAAGCCGTCGCGGAAGATCATCGGCACCGAGAACAGCAAGAACCGGGGCAGC